>NZ_JBEPBI010000624.1:0-1005 GCF_040299045.1 Streptomyces sp. NPDC001027 | reverse complement strand
GGGGGAGATGCGGTGGAAGGCGCTGCGAAGAGTGCTTCCGGCAGGGAGCGTACGACGCGGACGGCGTCCAGGGCTGCCTGTTCGGGCAGGGCGAGCGCACCGGCAACGTCGACCTGGTCACCCTGGGCATGAACCTGTTCTCCCAGGGCGTCGACCCGCAGATCGACTTCTCCGACATCGACGAGATCCGTCGCACGTGGGAGTACTGCAACCAGATGGAGGTCCACCCGCGCCACCCGTACGTGGGCGACCTGGTCTACACGTCCTTCTCCGGCTCGCACCAGGACGCCATCAAGAAGGGCTTCGACGCCATGGAGGCCGACGCGGCCGCCAGGGGCGTCACCGTCGACGACATCGAGTGGGCCGTCCCGTACCTGCCCATCGACCCCAAGGACGTCGGCCGCTCCTACGAGGCCGTCATCCGCGTCAACTCGCAGTCCGGCAAGGGCGGCATCGCGTACGTCCTGAAGAACGACCACAAGCTGGACCTGCCCCGCCGGATGCAGATCGAGTTCTCCAAGCTCATCCAGGCCAAGACGGACGCCGAGGGCGGCGAGGTCACCGGCTCCGACATCTGGGCGGTCTTCCAGGACGAGTACCTGCCGAACCCGGCGAACCCCTGGGGTCGCATCCAGGTCCGCACGGGCCAGTCGACCACCGACACCGACGGCGTGGACACCCTCACCGTCGAGGCCACGGTCGACGGCGAGGACACCGTCCTGACCGGCACCGGCAACGGACCGATCTCGGCCTTCTTCGACGCCCTGCAGTCCGTCGGCATCGACGTACGCCTGCTGGACTACCAGGAGCACACGATGAGCGAGGGCGCCTCCGCGCAGGCCGCCTCGTACATCGAGTGCGCCATCGGCGACAAGGTCCTGTGGGGCATCGGCATCGACGCGAACACCACGCGCGCCTCGCTGAAGGCGGTCGTCTCGGCCGTCAACCGCGCGAGCCGCTGACCACTCCCCTCAGTGGTTTGGGGCCCCGGCCGCCGTACTCGGC
>NZ_JBEPBI010000623.1:0-1011 GCF_040299045.1 Streptomyces sp. NPDC001027 | reverse complement strand
GGGGGCTGACGATGTGTGATCGTTGCGGTATGCCGGTGGTGTGAGGTATCCGCAGGGTGGTGGGCTGACGCCTGAACGGCAGGCGTTTCGTGAGCGGATCCGACTGGAGGCCGCGGAGCAGTTTGCTGCTGGTGTCTCCAACGCGGAGGTCGCCAAGGACTTACGGGTGAGTGTGCGCTCGGTGCAGCGTTGGCGCCGGGCCTGGCACGATGCCGGCGCTGAGGGGCTGCGGTCCGACCTTGACCCCTGATCTTGGACACACGAGACACTGGATCCTGAGGATCTGAGAACGGACATCTCGTGGTCATGAAGAACTATCCGCCGCAGTTCAAGGCGGACGCGGTCGCGCTGTACCAGTCGCGGCCCGAGGCGACGATCCGACAGGTCGCTGCCGATCTGGGAATCAACCCCGAGACCCTGCGGAACTGGGTCCGGGCCGCCGGTGCGAGCCGGCCCCGCGGACGCCGGGCAGAGGTGCCGACCGAGCCGCCGACACCGCTGGAGGCGGAGAACGCCGCTCTGCGCAAGAAGGTCCGCGAGCTGGAGGAGGAACGCGAGATCCTGCGCAAGGCGGCGAAGTATTTCGCCGGGGAGACGCGCTGGTGAGGAGCCGTAATTCAACTACTGCTGGATCCGGGCCAATACCTCGGTTCTGTGTGACAGTTGGGCTGTTGTGGCGATTCCGGATGAAGTCCTGGCGGTGCTGGATGCGAAGTTCGCGGTGGTGCTGCCGCATCTGGATGAGCGGCAGCGCCGTCTGTATCTGGCTTCTGAGGCCGAGGCGCTGGGGCATGGTGGAATCGCGGCCGTGGCCAGGCTGGCGGAGGTCTCGGAATCGACCGTTGCCCGAGGTCGTGAAGAACTCGCGGGCGGAGCAGAGGTGTTGGGGCGGGTGCGCAGGCCCGGGGGCGGGCGCAAGTCTGCCGTCGAGCGCGATCCCGGTCTGGTGGCGGCTCTCGAGTCGTTGATCGAGCCGCGTGAGGTGGGCGATCCTGTGTCCCCGCTGCGCTG
>NZ_JBEPBI010000622.1:0-1013 GCF_040299045.1 Streptomyces sp. NPDC001027 | reverse complement strand
CTGTACCGCACGGGTGACGTGGTGCGCTGGAACGCCCAGGGCGAGGTGGAATACCTGGGCCGGGCGGACGAGCAGGTCAAGATCCGCGGCTTCCGGATCGAACCCGGCGAGGTCCAGTCCGTGATCGCCGGCCACGACCTGGTCCGCCAGTCCGTCGTGTTGGTCCGCGAGGACGTGCCCGGCGACAAGCGCCTGGTCGCCTACGTCGTCCCCGATGGCGACACTGCGGGTGGCGAACTCGCCCAGCACGTCACTGACTTCGTGGCGTCCCAATTGCCGGAGTACATGGTGCCGTCGGCCGTGGTGGTGCTGGACGCGCTGCCGCTGTCGGTGAACGGCAAGCTGGACCGCAAGGCCCTGCCGGCGCCCGTGTATTCCTCCGGCTCCGGTCGCGGCCCGGCGAGCGTGCAGGAGGAGATTCTCTGCGCGGTCTTCGCCGAGGTGCTCGGCCTGGAGAGCGTCGGCGGGGACGACGACTTCTTCCGCCTTGGCGGTCACTCCCTGCTCGCGGTGCGTCTGGTGGGTCGGGTGCGGTCGGTCCTGGGTGTGGAGGTGCCGCTGCGGGTGCTGTTCGAGGCGCCCACCGTTGCGGGGCTCGCGGCCCGGCTCGTGGGTGCGGATCGGGCGCGGGTGGCGCTGACGGCGGGGGAACGGCCGAAGCGGGTGCCGCTGTCGTTCGCGCAGCGCCGGCTGTGGTTCATCAACCAGCTCGAAGGGGACGGCGCCGCCTACAACGTCCCGGCGGTGATCCCACTGTCCGGTGATGTGGACCGGGACGCGCTGGGTGCCGCGTTCCTGGACGTGCTCGGACGGCACGAGGTGCTGCGCACCGTCTTCCCGGTGGTCGACGGCGAGCCCTACCAGCACATCATGGATCCACAGGAGCTGGACTGGCAGCTGACCGTGTCCGAGGTGGCGCCTGAGGACCTTTCGACCGCGGTCGAAAGGGCGCTGAACCACAGCTTCGACCTGGCGTCCGAACTGCCCGTCAGGGCTTGGTTGTTCGAGGCGGG
>NZ_JBEPBI010000621.1:0-1024 GCF_040299045.1 Streptomyces sp. NPDC001027 | reverse complement strand
ATCACGATCCCAAGGATCTCCCCCGCCCTTTACAGATGAACTCCAAATTAGTCCAGCACAGCGACTCAGCGTGCCTTCAGTACGCTGAGTCGCCCGTGGACGATCGGAATGTGACCGGGCAAGCCGAAAAGGCCGTGGGTAAGCCGTTCCTGGAACGAGGGCTTGCCCAGGCCGTCCCGTCGGCGCTGGGCTGGACCCCGCGGGCCTGACGAGTTCGGTCGCGGCGAAGGAGGATGGGTGCGCAGCTTCGAGATGGGACAGACGGTCGTACGGCGCGACGTGCACCGGCCCGGCCGCGTGTGGAGCGAGCATGCACTGCGCGTCGTCGCCGACACGAGCGAGGCCTTGGTGGCGGCCTGTCCGCCGGGAGCCGAGACCCGCTGGCCCGCCCTGTACGTCAAGGCCCGTACAGACGGCGACCGTGCGGTGCGCACCGAGGCGTTCGACGCGATGGCGAGTGGTGTGTGGGATCTGGCGGCCGCGGTGTGGCAGGAGACCGAGCTGCTGCTGTGGAAGCCGCCGGCGGCGTGGTTCAGCGTCAATGCCTTCTACACCGCCGACGGGCTGCGGAACTGGTACGTGAACTTCGAGCGCCCCACCGCTCGGACCGGCGACGGGTTCGACACCTTCGACCTCACCGTGGACCTGGTCGTCGACCCCGACCTGACCAGCTGGCAGTGGAAGGACGAAGACGAGTACGCGCACGTCCGGCGGCTCGGCATCGTCACCGACACCGAGCACCAGGCGGTGGCCGCCGCCCGCGACCAGGCCATCGCCATGCTCGAGGAACGCTCCGGCCCGTTCGCTGACACCGCCTCGTGGTCGGCCTGGCGGTGGAACCCGGCCTGGCCCGCCCCGACACTTCCCCGACCCGGGGCGGCCGGACACAGGGTCGCACCGACGGGCGGCTGAACCGTTGGCTGGAGTGCCGCCTCCAGCGGAGGGGCCATCGGTCGGGCCGGAGCCGGTCAGGCCGGAGCGGGCTGCACAGCGGCGCGCGGGGACCGCCGGCCGTTCCCGACCG
>NZ_JBEPBI010000620.1:0-1025 GCF_040299045.1 Streptomyces sp. NPDC001027 | reverse complement strand
GGCGATTCTTGATGACTTCGCGCAGCTCGTCGACGACGATGGCGCGTGGCCGCTGCAGAGCTCTCTTCGCAGTGTCTGCGATTACGTTCTCGGAAAGATCGGGACGGCGCTGGAGCCGGGGTCGACCGATGCCGACGCAACCGCGTACTGGGAGGTGACCAACCTCCTCGCGAATCCGTCGCTCGAGGTCGATGCGGCGAATTGGATCCAGGTCGGCGGAAACCCTGCTCTCGCCCGCATGGCGCTGTCCTCCGCTCCGGCGGGTGCCTACGTACTCCGGGTGACCGCTGCAGGCGTGAACGCGCTCGTGGCGCCGGTGGCCGCACCAAGCGATTTCTCAGTCGTGCCGGGCAAGGAATACACGTTCAACGCCCACGTCATCACCTCCGGCACAGGGCGCATGGCTGAGGCCCGCCTGCAATGGCGCAACGCCAACGGCACGGTCGTGGTCTCGACCGTCGTCGGAACCCCCGTCGCGACCTCCTCCGCCGGCTATGTGCGCCCGACCATCTCCGCCGTCGCCCCTCCCGGCGCCACGCACGTCCTCCCGTACATCGCGATCACCGGCACTGTTTCCGGTCAGATTCACTTCGTCGACGCGGCAATGTTCCACGAGGGTGACCGTGCTATCCCATACCACGACGGTTCGATCGCACCATCCGGGTACACGGTCTCGTGGCAGGACGTCGCGCACAAGTCCGCCTCAACCCGCACACCCCTCGTCGAACGTCGCCCCGAGGCCCTTCGCTGGCCTGCCGGGACATCCGCGCTCGCGTTCCTGCACCCCCTCGTGCAGGCGGCCGGCTTCCGGCTGGTGTGCAACGAGGCGCGCGAGTGGACACTCCGCGACGCCGCGTGGCGCGAGCCCGGGGCGCAGACCTACCGGTACGGAGTGAACATCATCAACGGGAGCGAGGAACTCACCCGCGACTCCGAAGCCTGGTACGACGCCGCGGTCTTCCGCTACACCTGGACCGATCGCGACGGGATCACGCACACCCGCGACGACACCTACGCACTCACCC
>NZ_JBEPBI010000619.1:0-1034 GCF_040299045.1 Streptomyces sp. NPDC001027 | reverse complement strand
CCCCGGTCCGACCTCACCGTCGCCGTCTACCGGGACGGACCGCAGACCGACGTCTCCGGCGCGGTGCTCAAGACGCCGTCCTGGCTGTTCGTCGCCCCGCAGGACCACGCGCCGCTCGACGCCATCGGCGCGCCGCTACCGGACACCGTCTGGTGGTGCGGCGCCGATCCCCGGTACCCCTCCGCCGACCTCGATTACCGCGTGTACAAGGGCATTCCCCCAGACGCGCCCCCGTACAACCCGGCGCCTGACGACCCCAGGGCACGCGCCGCGGCCTCGGCCCAGCACCTGGAGGCGGACGTCACGCGGCTGTGGACCCAGCCCGCCAAGTCCACCCCGCCGTCGGCCGCCGCCCTCACCACGCGGACCCTGTCCGGCACCGGCGACGTCCGTAAGGTGGCCGTCGACACCGACCTCTCGGTCGCACTCTGGGCGTCCACCGCCGACCCGGCCGTCGCACGCTGGTGGGGTTTCGCCACCACCCTGCCGGTGTCTCCGGAGGGACTCGTCAACGCCGATCAGGCCGAATGCTTCGCCGTCGCTGCGCTGTTCGCGATCGAGCCGACGCAGCGCAACGCCCGGCTGCTGAACCTGCTGCCCGGTCCGGCGGATCCGATGGAACAGGCATTCGCTGAGGCCCTGTACCAAGCCCACGAGTCGGCCTCGCTCGCCGACCGCGCGAAGGAGTTGGAGACGAACGGGCACCGGCTGGTGAGCCTGTGGACCATCGCGGTCGCGACGCCCCCGCCCGACCCGCCCGAAGCGCCGGAGGTCGACGTCCCACCCGGCCGGGCCCGGTGGAACCCCGCGCCGGAGGCCAACGGCACCCCCGACGGTACCTGGACGGCGCGGCTCGCCGTCCGCAACACCCTGAGCGGCCCGCTCGCAGTGCAACGCGAACCCGACGTGTGGCTCAACCCAGACGTCGACGACAGTGGGCGCTGGCGGCAGCCGATCATCGCGCCGTCCGCCGGGCCGGGCACCCGAGCCGTGTCCGTCACCGACACCAAGTGCCGTGACGAAAGCGCTCGTTG
>NZ_JBEPBI010000618.1:0-1040 GCF_040299045.1 Streptomyces sp. NPDC001027 | reverse complement strand
GCCGCGGGGGCGCGGCGGAGACGAGCGGCCCGTGGGCGCGCAGATGCTCCTTCAGCCACCGCTCGGTGGTGCTCACGTGCAGCAGCGCGGCGGCCTGGCTGAGGGCGGCGTCCCGGCTGCACAGCGCCCGGTGGATCGCCTCGTGCTCGGCCAGGGTGCGGCCCGCGGACTGGTCGTCCGTCCGCCCGCGCCAGATGCGGGCACGCAGTGTGCGGCCGGAGACGCTCTCCAGCAGGGTGAGCAGGGTCTCGTTGCCGGCGGCGGCGACGACGGCACGGTGGAAGGCGGCGTCGTGCGCGTTCAGTTGCTCGACGTCGTCGCGGGCCTCGCGCATCGCGTCCAAGTGGCCTTTGACCTCAGCCAGTTGGGCGTCGGTGATCCGGGTGGCCGCGAGCGCGGTGGCCATGGGCTCCAGAAGCCGTCGCACCTCCATCAGATCCTGCAGAGCCGCCGCGTCGCTCTGCAGGAGTTCCACCACTCCGCCGAGCCCCTCCAGCAGCAGACTGGGCTGCAGGCTGGTGACGTAGGTGCCGTCGCCCCTGCGGATCTCCAGGACCCGCGCGACGGACAGCGCCTTGACCGCTTCGCGGGCGAGGTTGCGGGACAGCCCGAGCTGCGCGGCCAGATCCGGTTCCGGAGGCAGCTTCGATCCCGGGGGCAGGGCCCCGGTGCGGATCAGCTCACGGATCTTCTCGATGGCCTTGTCCGTCAGGGACACGGCGCACTCCCCGCACGGTCGGCGGCGCGGGGCACGTCGGACCTGATCAGTCCCTTGGAGCGGAGGTCGTCCCACAGGGCTTCGGGGACGTGCCGTCGGTGGAGTTCGGCGTTGCGCGCGACCTGGTCGGGGCTGCGCATCCCGAGGGTGACGTTGACGACGCTGGGGTGGGTGTGGGGGAAGGCGATGGCGGCGGCGGGGAGGGTGGCGCCGTGGGCGGTGCAGACGTCGGCGATGGCGCGGGCGCGGGCGACCAGCGCGGGTGGGGCGTCCTGGTAGTCGTACTTCATGCCGTCGGCGGGGCGGTCGCGGGAGAGCAGGC
>NZ_JBEPBI010000617.1:0-1046 GCF_040299045.1 Streptomyces sp. NPDC001027 | reverse complement strand
TCAACGAGGAGGTTACCGACGAGCCCGACCTGGTCAACGCCGAGCCCTACGACGCGTGGCTCTTCAAAATCAGGACGGACGGGAAAGCCTCCTCCAACGGCCTGCTCGACTCCAAGGCCTACGAGAAGCTGGTCAGCGGCGAGTGAACGCCCGAGGGGCGCCCGACCATCGTCGGGCGCCCCTCACCGTCGCGGTACTTCCCCGCCCCTCCGTTCAGCAGCGCTGATAAGCATCCGGCCGCGGGAACTTGAGCTCACTGCTGCCGTTCTCCCAGTTCTTCACCGACTGGTGTAAGCGGTCACGCTTCGCCCCACGATCCATGATCGGCGTCACGCGATTTCGCACCCGCACGGTCACACCTCCCCGCGGGGACGGCGGTTGCGAGTGGATGCCCGACGGCAAGGGGAAGGCCCGACCCCGCCTCTCCCCGCCCTTCACAGGAACAGCGGGTCGACCGGGGGCCATGGGTAGCCGAGTTGCTCGGCGTCGTGCGAACCTCCCCAGACCTCGGCGCCTGCCCGGGGATCGCCTGCGGTCAGCCGCGCTTCAAGGCGCTCGGCTTGGTCCGACGGGGGGCCCGCGGAGATCAGGAGGGTCACCCCGAACTGGAGCCAGGGCAGATCCGCATCGGCCCGGTTACGGGGATGCCCCAGGACGACGTGGATGCGATCGGGTTCCCTGCGGGAGGCCCAGACGCCTTCCAACTCGCAGTCCCACCTGACGAGCCAGTCCCCGCATCCCCTCAACCCCGCCTCCAGCAGCCGCGCGACCGCTTCTGCCGGCCGCTCCCAACTGCGGTCCTCTCCGGCTCGCAGGACCTCGGCCTCGTAACGGTCCGCGGTGAACCGAAGCTCCGGCAGGTCGAAGTCCTGGTTGGCCACGTCGCGCCAGCCCGCCCAGAGGACATGATCCCCGTCACGCGTGACCGTCACGTACAGCGCGCCGCAGCACTCCTCCACGCCGCACCCGGACCGAGCGAGACGAACCTCGTGGGGCGTCGCCGTGGCGCGCAACGGCCCGTCCTGGCCCAGCAGGCGCCTGGGGCC
>NZ_JBEPBI010000616.1:0-1048 GCF_040299045.1 Streptomyces sp. NPDC001027 | reverse complement strand
GTGACCTCGCGCAAGGAGGCCGTACGGCTCGCCGCGGGGTTCCTGCCGCCCCGGCGGGCGGTGTCCCTGCTGGCGAACGCCTTCCGCGCTCCCGACCGCCACCCGGACGTGCGCGCGGCCGTCGTGCGCGCACTGCCGCCGCTGCTCGGCGAGCCGGAGGCCTGGCGACTGCTCGACGAGGTCGAGTGCGGCGACACCCGCCCCGTGCACGAAGCTCTTTTGGACGTCACTCCCTGGGAGTTGGCCGAGACGCACCGTCGGGCCTATGCCGCGGTGATCGTCGCGGTGTACGACGACGCCCTGTCTCTCACGGACGGGATCGGGAGCGGTTACGGCCTGCTGCGCGCCATGGGGGCGTGGTGCCGCTACTCACCCGAACTGACCGTGCGCATCTCGCGTACGGTCTGCGACCTCGACGAGCGTGCGTACTGGCAGACCGCCGGGTCCGTGCTGCGCGATCTGGCCCTGTCCGGGCTGCCGCATCCCCTGGGCGGCGCCGCGCCGGGAAGCGTCTACCACGGTGCGGTGGCCGAGCTGCTGGCGGCGATGCACACCGCACAGGGCGGCTGTCAGGCGCAGGAAGGCCGGGACCTGCCGGCGCTGCAGCGGCTGCGGAGTCTCACGTACTTCGGCTCTATGGACGGGGGACGCGCCGAGTTGCTCGACGCGGTCGCCGAGCAGCTGGCGCCGGAGCCCCTGCTGATCGGTGAACGGGCCCTGCTGCTGGTCGGGTCGGTCGAGCACGCCGTGGGGCCGGCGGATCTGATGGAACGGCTGCAGGGCCTCGCGGACGCCCTCCAGGGCGCTGGGGTGACCGTCGCCGTGCACACGTCCGAGCGGTTGCGGACGACCAACGCCTCGCGCGCCCTCCCCTGGCGCGTCGGCCCTCTGCTGGCCGCGGCCGACCGGTTCGCCCGCGACGGCGGCACCACCACGGGCCTGCTGGCGGTCGGCCTGGTGACGGGCACCGGCGGCGCGCTCCGTTGGCCCGAGCAGTGGCGTTCTCTGCTGCGCCGGTTGCGCGCGCACGCGAGCGCCGACGTGCGCC
>NZ_JBEPBI010000615.1:0-1090 GCF_040299045.1 Streptomyces sp. NPDC001027 | reverse complement strand
AGTCTGAGACCTGATGCCGAGCCGATTGTGGCGAAGTGGATGATCCTATGCTGTCGAGAAAAGCCTCTAGCGAGTTTCATGGCGGCCCGTACCCTAAACCGACTCAGGTGGTCAGGTAGAGAATACCGAGGCGTTCGGGTGAACTATGGTTAAGGAACTCGGCAAAATGCCCCCGTAACTTCGGGAGAAGGGGGGCCACGCTTGGTGAGAGGACTTGCTCCTCGAGCTGGGGGTGGCCGCAGAGACCAGCGAGAAGCGACTGTTTACTAAAAACACAGGTCCGTGCGAAGCCGTAAGGCGATGTATACGGACTGACGCCTGCCCGGTGCTGGAACGTTAAGGGGACCGGTTAGTCAGAATTCGTTCTGGCGAAGCTGAGAACTTAAGCGCCAGTAAACGGCGGTGGTAACTATAACCATCCTAAGGTAGCGAAATTCCTTGTCGGGTAAGTTCCGACCTGCACGAATGGCGTAACGACTTCTCGACTGTCTCAACCATAGGCCCGGTGAAATTGCACTACGAGTAAAGATGCTCGTTTCGCGCAGCAGGACGGAAAGACCCCGGGACCTTTACTACAGTTTGATATTGGTGTTCGGTTCGGCTTGTGTAGGATAGCTGGGAGACTGTGAAAGCCATACGCCAGTATGGTGGGAGTCGTCGTTGAAATACCAGTCTGGTCGTGCTGGATGTCTAACCTGGGTCCGTGATCCGGATCAGGGACAGTGTCTGATGGGTAGTTTAACTGGGGCGGTTGCCTCCTAAAGAGTAACGGAGGCGCCCAAAGGTTCCCTCAGCCTGGTTGGCAATCAGGTGTTGAGTGTAAGTGCACAAGGGAGCTTGACTGTGAGACCGACGGGTCGAGCAGGGACGAAAGTCGGGACTAGTGATCCGGCGGTGGCTTGTGGAAGCGCCGTCGCTCAACGGATAAAAGGTACCCCGGGGATAACAGGCTGATCTTCCCCAAGAGTCCATATCGACGGGATGGTTTGGCACCTCGATGTCGGCTCGTCGCATCCTGGGGCTGGAGTCGGTCCCAAGGGTTGGGCTGTTCGCCCATTAAAGCGGTACGCGAGCTGGGTTTAGAACGTCG
>NZ_JBEPBI010000614.1:0-1097 GCF_040299045.1 Streptomyces sp. NPDC001027 | reverse complement strand
ACGAGGTCGTCATGCATGTCCCGGTCGACGTCGCCGAGCGTGCCCGCAGGGCCGCGACGGCGGGCGCCGTGGACGCGCTGGTGTGCGTCGGCGGCGGCTCGACGACCGGCCTGGCCAAGGCGGTGGCGCTGACGACCGGCCTGCCGATCGTGGCCGTCCCCACCACGTACGCCGGTTCGGAGGCCACGAACGTCTGGGGCCTGACCGAGGGCGAGGTGAAGACGACCGGGGTCGACCCGCGGGTCCTGCCGCGCGCGATCGTCTACGACGCCTCACTGCTGTCGAGCCTGCCGGTGGAGATGTCCGTGGCCAGCGGACTCAACGCCCTGGCTCACTGCGTCGACTCCATGTGGGGGCCGCGCGCCGACCCGATCGACCGGGCTCTGGCGGCCGAGGGCATCCGCGCTCTGGCCGAGGGCCTGCCCGCCGTGGCCGCAGACCCGACCGGGCCGGCGGGCCGCGAACAGACGCTGTACGGGGCCTACTTGGCCGCCGTCGCGTTCTCCTCCGCCGGCTCGGGCATGCACCACAAGATCTGCCATGTGCTGGGCGGCATGTTCGACCTCCCGCACGCCCAGACCCACGCGGTGGTGCTGCCGCACGTGCTCGCCTTCAACGCCCCGGCCGTTCCGGAGACCGAGCGGCGCATCGCAGCGGCCTTCGGCGGCCCCACCGCGGTGGCGGGACTCACCGCACTGCGCGAGACGCTCGACGCCCCGCGCGCACTGCGCGACTACGGCATGCCCGAGGACGGCATCACCCGGGCGGTCGCCCCCGTCCTGGCCGCCGTCCCCGCCGACAACCCCACCGCTGTCACCGAGGAGAACCTCACCGCACTGCTGCGCGCGGCCTGGGAAGGAAGTGACCCCGCATGATCCCGTCCACCCGTCGCGTCTCCCCGGAACAGACGGCCCGAGAGGAGGACTTGATCGCGCGCGTACAGCGCTCCTTCGACTCCTGCCAGGACCCCCGTCTGAGGGAGCTGATGCAGGGGCTCGTCAAGCACCTCCACGCCTTTCTGCGCGAGGTCCGCCTCACCGAGGAGGAGTGGAGCAAGGGCATCGAGTTCCTCACCGCCGTCGGGCGTCTGACCGACG
>NZ_JBEPBI010000613.1:0-1099 GCF_040299045.1 Streptomyces sp. NPDC001027 | reverse complement strand
CTACGGGGGCCGCCTCGTCAGAGGCGGACCGCACTGCGGCGTCCAACCGCTCCAGTTCGTGATGGCGGCCCACGAACGGCACCGGTGGGGCGGGCAGTTGGCGCGGGACCGGTCGGGCCGGGTGTTCTGCCGCGCCCGCCGCCGCGGCCAGCAGTTCTTCCAGTTCGACCGGCCGGAGGTCGAGCGCGGAGGCCAGTTGACGCACCGACGCCAGCTGTGGGTTGCGCCGCTTGCCGGTCTCCATGCCGCGGATCGTGCTGACCGAGACTCCGGAACGCTCGGACAGCGCCTCCTGAGTGAGGCCCGCGCGTAAGCGGAACCGACGGACCGTCGTCGCGAAGTCACCGTCCATGTGGACCTTCCTAGCAGACGGATCGATCACGGGCGGCCTGTCGCCTTCCCCCGCACGACCACGGCTGAGAACGCCGCGTGATCGCCCCGCCGGAGCGGGGTCCGGCCTGAGGCGCGGGCCGGACCGTCGTGGACTCCTGTGCCGTGTGCCACCGCGCCCTCCGGCCGCCGCACGCTGATCAGGCTCCCGCCTCGTCCGGCCGTGCGGTCGGTGGTCGTGAGGCGGTGCTGAGGGCCGGGGCCGGCGGTCTGTCAGGTGCGGTGGGCCGCGGTGTGCGGACGGATCAGCGGGTGTGGGTGGTCCGGTGCTCGGTGAGGGAGGCGCAGTTGGAGCCGGTCACCTGCACGTAGGTGTTGTCGATGCTGCCGCCCCAGTCGACGCAGTGACCCTTGCCGATGACGTAGGAGGGGCCCGCGTACGAGGTGTAGCGACCGTCGTCGCTGTCGCCCTCGTTGGTGTCGGGGACGTAGATCCAGGCGGACATGGCCACCGCGGTGCCCGGGTTGTTGCGGATGGTGACGACGCAGTTGTTGCCGTTGGAGGCGTTGTAGGCGAGGTAGACGGTGCCCAGTGAGCCGACGGGCGCGGAGTTCACGGTCTTGTAGCCGACTCCGCAGACCTTCTGCGGCGTGGTGTTGGGTGCGGCGGAGGCGGGCGCCGCCAGAGCGGTCGTGGTCCCCAGCGCCAGAGCCGCCACGGCCGCGGCGCCCAGCATGGAGTGAGTGAAGCGCATATTTCCCCCTTGTG
>NZ_JBEPBI010000612.1:0-1099 GCF_040299045.1 Streptomyces sp. NPDC001027 | reverse complement strand
AGAGATTCGTCGGCAGTAGGCGGCTACTTTGTCGAGGATTTCGTCGGCGGTCTTCGTCCAGATGAACGGTCTGGGGTGTTCGTTCCAGTCGGCGAGCCAAGCGCGGATGTCGCGTTCAAGGGCCTGGACGGAGCGGTGAACGCCTCGCTTGAGTTTCTTCTGCGTGAGCTCGGCGAACCACCGCTCCACCAGGTTCAGCCAGGACGAACTCGTCGGTGTGAAGTGCAGATGGAAGCGCGGGTGCGCAAGCAGCCACTTCTTGATGACAGGCGTCTTGTGGGTGACATAGTTGTCGAGGATCAGATGGACATCGAGGTCGGCGGGGACTTCCTTGTCGAGCTTGGTCAGGAACTTCTTGAACTCCACGGCCCGGTGGCGCCGATGCAGGGAGCCGATCACCTTGCCGGTGGCGACTTCCAGTGCGGCGAACAGCGTGGTGGTGCCGGCGCGGACGTAGTCGTGGCTGCGGCGTTCGGGAACGCCGGGAACCATCGGCAGCACGGGCTGGGACCGGTCGAGGGCCTGGATCTGGGACTTCTCGTCCACGCAGAGGACCAGAGCCTTCTCCGGCGGGTCGAGATACAGGCCGACGACATCACGGACCTTGTCGATGAACAGCGGGTCCGTGGAAAGCTTGAAGGTCTGCGACCGGTGCGGCGCCAGGGCGAACGCGCGCCAGATCCGCGAGATCGCCGACTGCGACATGCCCGTGGCCGCCGCCATCGACCGGGTCGACCAGTGGGTGGCGTTCTTCGGCTTCTCTTCAAGTGTCTTGACGATGACCCGCTCGACGTCAGCGTCGGTGATCTTCCGCGGGACGCCGGGCCGCGGCTCGTCGGACAGGCCGTCCAGGCCCCGTTCGAGGAAACGTCGCCGCCAGGTGCGGACGGTGTCCGCAGTGACCCGCAGCCGGCGTGACACCTCCATGATCGAGTGCCCGTCGGCGCACTCCAGCACGATCCGCGACCGCTGGGCCAGCGCCTGAGCCGTCGTGCGGCGACGCACCCAGCCCTCCAGCACGGCTCGCTGGGCATCGGTCACCGACAACGGCGGAATCTTCGGACCCGGACGACTCATACCAAACCAACGACGAATCTCC
>NZ_JBEPBI010000611.1:0-1109 GCF_040299045.1 Streptomyces sp. NPDC001027 | reverse complement strand
CCGGCGGCAGAAAGGCTGTCGCGTGAGCATGTGTGACAAGCCTCTGCCCGCCCGAGGACCTGGCCGCGGCGTTCGCCCTGGGTGAGGGCGAGATCCTCAAGCGTCCAGACCTCCGCGCTTGACCAGCTGGCCTGCGATGACGTTGCGCTGGATCTCGTTGGTGCCCTCGCCGACGATCATCAGCGGGGCGTCCCGGAAGTAGCGCTCGACGTCGAACTCGGTGGAGTAGCCGTAACCACCGTGGATGCGGACGGCGTTGAGCGCGATCTGCATGGCCGTCTCGGAGGCGAAGAGTTTGGCCATTCCGGCCTCCATGTCCACGCGGCGGCCCGCGTCCGCCTCGCGGGCCGCGTACAGGGTGAGCTGCCGGGCAGCGGTGAGTGACGTCGCCATGTCGGCGAGGTAGTTGCCGATGGCCTGGTGCTTCCAGATCGGTTTGCCGAACGACTCGCGCTCCTGCGCGTAGGCGAGCGCGTCCTCGAAGGCCGCCCGGCCGACGCCGAGCGCGCGGGCCGCGACCTGGAGGCGGCCGGTCTCCAACCCCTTCATCATCTGCGCGAAGCCCTTGCCGTCCGCACCGCCGAGGACTGCGTCCGCGGGCGCTCGATAGTCCACGAATGCCAACTCGCAGCTCTCCACGCCCTTGTAGCCGAGCTTGGGCAGGTCGCGGGAGACGGTCAGGCCCGGCCCGTGCTCGACGAGGAGGATCGAGATGCCCCGGTGAGCGGGCGTGGCGTCGGGGTCGGTCTTGCACAGCAGGGCGATCAGACCGGAGCGGCGGGAATTGGTGATCCACGTCTTCGCGCCGTTCACCAGGTAGCCGTCGGCGTCCTTGCGGGCGACGGTGCGCATGGCCTGGAGGTCGGAGCCGCCACCGGGCTCGGTGAGGGCCATGGTGGCGCGGATCTCGCCGGCGGCCATCCTCGGCAGGTAGTGGCGCCTCTGCTCCTCCGTGCCGAACCGCAGCAGCAGTTTGGCGACGACCGTGTGGCCTCCCATCGCACCGGCCAGGCTCATCCAGCCGCGGGCGAGTTCCTCGGTGATCAGGACGTAGCAAGGGGTGGAGACCGGGGTGCCGCCGTACTCCTCGGGGACGGCGAGGCCGAAGA
>NZ_JBEPBI010000610.1:0-1117 GCF_040299045.1 Streptomyces sp. NPDC001027 | reverse complement strand
CCGGCCGCGGGGCCGCAGACGTATAGCGTGGTCGTGAAGGGCGGTCGCCTACGCGGCGAAAGGCTCTGCGGGGCTTCAGCCGAACGATCGTCCCCGCAGGCAAGAGGTGAGGCACGGGGACACTGTCGTTGCGGGCGGCGGTGGCGTCGTGCATACGACCAGGCCGCAGGGCATCGGTCCATAGGGTGCGCCCGCGCCCGTCGGCAATGACGGTGGCCTTCATCGTGTTCTGCCTTTTGTTCCCGGAGACGAACGCTCGTCGTCCGCCACGGCCGGCCGGTGGCCGGCGGACCTGGATCTCGGTGGCGTCCAGGCGCAGCTCGATGCCTTCAGCCTGGGCGTAGGCGAACACGTCGGGCAGAGTCCGTACTCGCAGGCCGGGACGGCCAGGGGCCGCACCTCGTTCAGCCAGGAGTGTGCGTACTTCTGTGATCGCGCGAGTGACGGTGGAGCGGTCGACGCCGAACAGCAGCCCCAGCACTGAATGCGGAAGACCGTGCCACAGACGGATGAGCGTGGCCGCCAACCGGTCGACGAACACCGGCTGGTGACGGGCGCCGGCACCTTCGGCCCGCTTCCTGGCGCCACCTCGCGCAGCATGACGGCGGCCTTCGACCCCGGCCTGCCACGGCTGAGCCAACTCCTCGATCAGGCAGGCCAGATGACGCCGCGAGATCCCCGTGAACAGCCGATGTGCCAGGACCGCCCGATTGACCGTGATCGCCACAACCGGATCACGCCACCCATCAATGGCAACGCCTCACCAGCTATCACGCACCAACTCGTAAGTGGCCGGACAGCGGGGCGGGCAAAGGGGATGGCATGCCCGTCAGCGGGTGGGTCAAGACAGCGGCAAGGGACGCTCACATCAAGATCGCCCGGAGAAGGGCGAGTTCGTTACGGCAGAGGAATGATCACGTCACGCTGGCGACCGACGAGCCGGACATTCTCACGTCCAGTCATCAGTTCTTCCCCCGGAACGAAAGACAGGACAATAAATGACGCCTACGACCTCCAAGCGTTCCCGTCGAGCAAGGATCGCGGCCCGTATCGGCATGGTGCTGACCGCCGTCGCGCTCGCGCTCGGCATCACCGCCGGAACGGCCCTGGCGGCCAC
>NZ_JBEPBI010000609.1:0-1118 GCF_040299045.1 Streptomyces sp. NPDC001027 | reverse complement strand
CGGCCGAGCGCCCTGGGCGGTTTCGCCGGCGCCACCGGAGCCGCCTCCGTCGCCGTGCGTGCGGCACGCACCGCTCTGAAGGACATGGGCGCCTTCGAGTCGTGGCTCTCGCTCCGTGGCGCACCCCTCAACGGGGCGGGCGACGCACGTGCCGAGGCGACCGCGCCGACGGACACGGTCGCCTGACCGCCGCCATGTCGGTGTCGGTGTCGGCCTGACCCCTACAGGCGGGCCACGTTCACCGGGCGCAGGCTCATGCAGGCCCGGGCAGTGCAGGCGCGTGAACCGCCTCTTCGTCGACCCGGACACCCGGCCGGCACCGCCGGGGACCGAGACCGTGCCATCGGCGAAGGCGACCTGTTCGGCCACGCCTTCGACATCGTCGGGCGGCAGCGGCCCCTCGGGGCCGGGCAGTTCGCGGGTGGGCCGGACACGTCGGACGTCCTCGTCCGGCCCCGTCCCGATCCTCTCTGCGGCTCGACGTATCTCAACGGGCTCTCTCCCCACGGTGGTTCGGCTGCGGCCCCTGTGAGGAGGTGTCAGTCGTTGGTCGGGAAGCCGAGGTTCAGGCCGCCGTGGGAGGGGTCGAGCCAGCGCTGGGTGACCGCCTTGCCGCGGGTGAAGAACTTGACGCCCTCCTCGCCGTAGGCGTGGGAGTCGCCGAAGAGCGACGCCTTCCAGCCGCCGAAGGAGTAGTACGACACAGGCACGGGGATCGGGACGTTGATGCCGACCATGCCGACCTCCACCTCGTTCTGGAAGCGCCGGGCGGCCCCGCCGTCGTTGGTGAAGATCGCTGTGCCGTTGCCGTAGGGGTTGGCATTGATGAGGTCCAGGCCCTCGTCGTAGGTGCCGACGCGCACGACGGACAGCACGGGGCCGAAGATCTCGTCGCCGTAGATCGACATCCCGGGTTCGACGCGGTCGAACAGGGTGGGGCCGAGCCAGAAGCCGTCCTCCGTGCCCTCGCCGGATATCGGGTGCTTGCGGCCGTCGACGACCAGGACAGCGCCCTCGGCGGCTAGGGTGCGGTTGGTGGGGTAGAGGCGTAGGCAGCGTCCGGCTTCGACCCAGGCGGGGGAGCCGGTGCGGGGGTCGGGGTCGAACCAGGTGTGTTC
>NZ_JBEPBI010000608.1:0-1120 GCF_040299045.1 Streptomyces sp. NPDC001027 | reverse complement strand
GACCACCAACGTGTTCACGAAGAACCCGACCAGATCCTCCAACGCCGCATCCGTACGACCCGCGTTCGCCGCACCGATCGGCACATCCACGCCCGCACCCAGCCGCGACAGCAACACCGCCAGCGCCGACTGCAACACCATGAACATCGTCACACCCTCGGCCCGCGCCACCCGCGCCAGCTCCGCGTGCAACACCGCCGGAACCTCCACCCGCACCTCATGACCACGGTTCGACGCCACCGCCGGACGCACACGATCAACCGGCAGCGCCAACTCCTCCGGCACACCCGCCAACTCAGCGCGCCAGTACTCCATCTGACGCGACAGCAGACTCTCCGGATCGTCGGCCTCACCCAACAGCTCACGCTGCCACAACGCATAGTCCGCGTACTGCACCGGCAACGGCTCCCACTCAGGAACTGCACCCGCCGACCTCGCCGCGTACGCCACCGACAGATCCCGCGCCAGCGGCGCCCACGACCAGCCGTCACCCGCGATGTGGTGCACCACGACCACCAGCACCCGCTCCCGCGGCCCCGCCTCCAACAACCACGCCCGGATCGGCACCTCCACCGCCAGATCGAACACATGGCCCGCGACCTCGGCCACGGCGCCCTCCAGCTCCTTTGGCACCACCTCCACCACCGACAACTCCCACTCCAACTCCTCGAGCGGGACGATCCGCTGGTGGGGCTCGCCATTCTCCGTCGGCAGCACGGTGCGCAGCACCTCATGCCGGCCGAGTACATCCCGCAGGGCCGCGCCGAGGGTCTGGCGGTCGATCTGCTCCGGCAGCTTCAGCGCCATCGGGACGTTGTAGGCGGCACCGGCGTCCTGGAGCTGGCCGATGAACCACATCCGGCGCTGCGCGTAGGACAGCGGCACCCGGTCGGGGCGCTCCATCGGCATTAGGGCCGGCCGGTCGTTGCCGTCCTCGTCGGCGATCCGGGCGGCCAGGGCCGCGGCGGTCGGGGCGTCGAACAGGACCCGGATGTCCAGGTTCACGCCGAGCACCGCGCGGATCCGGCTGGCCAGCCGGACGGCGAGCAGGGAGTGGCCGCCGAGGGCGAAGAAGTCGTCGTCGACGCCGACGCTTTCGACGCCGAGGATCTGTGCGAAC
>NZ_JBEPBI010000607.1:0-1121 GCF_040299045.1 Streptomyces sp. NPDC001027 | reverse complement strand
AATGCTTAAACAACTTTCCCCCACCCCCTCTTTTTCGTTTTGGGGGGTTATTTTGTTTTTTTTTTTTTGTTGTGGGGGGGGGGGGGGGGGGGGGGGGGGGCCCCGGGGGGGGGGGGGGGGGGGGCGGGGGTGCGGACACCCCGGCCCGTCACGCCGCGGCGGTGAGGACCAGCGCGGCGTTGTGCCCCCCGAACCCCAGGGACGTGCTCGCGGCGACGCTCATCCGCCGGTGCCGCGCCGCGCCGGTCACGACGTCGATGTCGACGTCGATCGCCGGGTCCAGCGACCGCACGTTCGCGGTGGGCGGCACGGCGCCGTGGTACAGCGCCAGTGCCGTGTACGCCGCCTCGACGGCGCCCGCCGCGGCGAGGGTGTGGCCGGTGACGCCCTTGGTGGAGGAGACCGCCGCGCGGTCACCGAGCACCGAGTGCAGGGCACGGGCCTCCGTGAGGTCGTTCATCGGGGTGGAGGTGCCGTGCGCGTTGACGTGCTCCACTTCGTCGGGGAGCACTCCGGCGTCGTCCAGGGCGGCCCGCAGCGCCCGGGCCAGGCCCTCGCCCCGCGGGTGCGGGGCGGTGGCGTGGTGCGCGTCGGACGTGGCGCTGAAACCGGCGATGTCCGCATAGCGCCGGGCGCCGCGGGCGGTGGCGTCCGCGCACCTCTCCAGCACCAGGATCGCCGCGCCCTCGCCGGCCACGAAGCCGTCCCGGTCCGCCGCGAACGGCCTTGAGGCCGCGCCCGGTTCGTCGGTACGGCCCGACAACGCGCCCATCCGGGACAGTCCGTTGAGCGTGCCGGGGCTGATCGCCGACTCGGTGCCGCCGGCCAGGACGACGTCGCACAGTCCGGAAAGCAGCCATTCGCGGGCCGTGCCGATCGCGGACGCCCCCGACGCGCACGCGGTCGCGGTGACCAGGCTGGGACCGTGGATGCGCAGGTCCATGGCGACGTATCCGGCGACCATGTTGACCATGCTCATCGGGATCATCAGCGCGGACACGTCCTCGGGGGCGCCATCGGAGTAGGTGCGCAGCTGCTTCTCCAGGGTGGCCGCGCCGCCCAGCGAGTTGCCGATGACCACGCCGACCCGGGTGCAGTCCCAGGACCCGGTGTCCAGACCG
>NZ_JBEPBI010000606.1:0-1132 GCF_040299045.1 Streptomyces sp. NPDC001027 | reverse complement strand
CTCCTCGTTGACCTGGACGACCTCTCCGTTGACCGGGCAGAAGATCTCGGACGCCGCCTTGACCGACTCGACCGTGCCGACGGGATCACCCGCCTCGACCTTCCGGCCGACCTCGGGCAGTTCGAAGAAGACGATGTCGCCGAGGTTCTTCTGGGCGTGGTCGGTGATGCCGACGGCCACGATTCCGCCGGTCTCGATGCGGATCCACTCGTGGTCGTCGGTGTACTTGAGTTCAGCGGGCACGCTGGTCATGGCTGCTCCCTCGGGCATCGGGTTGCGGTGCAGGGACAGCCTGGAGGGTGCGGCGTCCAGAGTCGTGCATTTCAGGCATGACGGTCAGCCGTGTGGGTGACGACCAGCCGGTCGGGTCCGGATCTGCGGAGGGCGTCCGGTGTCGGGCGCCGCCTGGTCGACGATGGGCGCGAGGTCGTCGAGTTCCTCGGGGGCGACAAGGCCGGTCTGCTCGGCGAGGAGGCGGAGGCCGGGTACGCGGTCGGGATCGGGGATCGGGGATCGGGCGGATGGTGGGGTCTGCCCATGAGATGGGTGGGCCTTCCCCCGTGACGGTGGGCACGCGGTCATTGATCACGCGGCGAGTGTGAGCTCAGCGGCGTGGTGTCGGCGTTCGTATGCCTTGAGGCTGAGCGGCCCTGTCCCGTCGCACGATGACGCAGGCGTCTATCGGCTTGCCGGGCAGCTGATGTGTACTGGAGGCCTGCTGCGTCGAGGGGGAGGCATGCCGAGCTCACCGGAGCCTGGGACACCGGAGTCAGCGCGTGAGGAGGAGCCCTGGCTCAGCAGTGACGAGGTCGCGAAGCTGTGGCCGGTGCGCAAGGACTGGCTGCCGGGCGTCGCCCATCGTGCGGACGTCCGCGTCCGCAGCTCCGGCGGGGCAAGCCGGGGCACATGGGGGGCGGAGCCGACCTTCTACCACTTCCACCCCGGAGACGTCCGCAGGGCAGCGCCGGCCATCGCCGAGGGACACCTCGACATCCCTTCGAACTGGCGCACCGACACTCCCGACGGTCGGCGGACAGAGTTCTGGGGCGCGCTGATTGCCCGTGTCGCCGGCACACTCCTCCTCGTGGCCGTACTGTGCGGGCTCCTCCTCATCCTGGGCACAGCGGTCTTC
>NZ_JBEPBI010000605.1:0-1138 GCF_040299045.1 Streptomyces sp. NPDC001027 | reverse complement strand
GGCCGCACACCATGGGGTGTGCGGCCGGCCCTTCGCGTGTGCGGGCGCCCGTGCCGGGGTCAGTCGGTGCCGAACTCCATCGCCGCGCGGTCCAGCAGCGCGTCGTCCTCGGAGACCTCGCCGCGGGACGCGATCGCCTCGGCGCCGCCCTCCGGCATCTCCGGCATGGTGCCGATGAGGCCGGTCGCGGCCGCCTGGGCCGCGCCGATGGCGGGGCTGCCGGTGCCGATGAGACCGAGGCCGGCGTACTGCTCGAGCTTGGCCCGGGAGTCGGCGATGTCCAGGTTGCGCATGGTGAGCTGGCCGATCCGGTCCACCGGACCGAACGCGGAGTCCTCGGTGCGCTCCATCGACAGCTTGTCCGGGTGGTAGCTGAACGAAGGGCCGGTGGTGTCGAGGAGCGAGTAGTCCTCGCCGCGCCGCAGCCGCAGGGTCACCTCGCCGGTGACGGCGGCGCCGACCCAGCGCTGGAGCGACTCACGGATCATCAGCGCCTGCGGGTCCAGCCAGCGGCCCTCGTACATGAGGCGGCCGAGGCGCCGGCCCTCGTTGTGGTACTGGGCGACGGTGTCCTCGTTGTGAATCGCGTTGACGAGGCGCTCGTAGGCCGTGTGCAGCAGGGCCATGCCGGGCGCCTCGTAGATGCCGCGGCTCTTGGCCTCGATGATGCGGTTCTCGATCTGGTCGGACATGCCGAGGCCGTGCCGGCCGCCGATCGCGTTGGCCTCCGTCACCAGGTCGACGGGGGAGGCGAACTCCTTGCCGTTGACCGTCACCGGGCGGCCCTGGTCGAAGCCGATCGTCACGTCCTCGGCGGCGATGTCCACCGACGGGTCCCAGAACCGCACGCCCATGATGGGCTCGACGGTCTCGACGCCTGTGTCCAGGTGCTCCAGGGTCTTCGCCTCATGGGTGGCGCCCCAGATGTTGGCGTCGGTGGAGTACGCCTTCTCCGTGCTGTCCCGGTAGGGCAGGTCGTGGGCGACGAGCCACTCCGACATCTCCTTGCGGCCGCCGAGCTCGGTCACGAAGTCCGCGTCGAGCCAGGGCTTGTAGATCCGCAGGTGCGGGTTGGCGAGCAGGCCGTAGCGGTAGAACCGCTCGATGTCGTTGCCCTTGAAGGTCGAGCCGACGCCCC
>NZ_JBEPBI010000604.1:0-1146 GCF_040299045.1 Streptomyces sp. NPDC001027 | reverse complement strand
TGACGCGACACGCGTCATCGGCGAAGCACTACACGGCCTCAGTGTGCTCAAGCTGGAGGAGCTGGCCCGGTCGCTGTGGGCCCATGCCTGGGACCTGGATCCCGGGACTGACATCGATGCCGCTCTGGTGGAGGAGCTGCTCGGATTACCGACACCGGTGGACGACGAGCCGGCGACCGTCCCGGAACCGCGCGAGAGTGCGCCACTGGACGTGGACGAGCTGCCTGACGAGGACGAGAGGCAACGGCCATGTCAGTTCGACAGCACGTCCCTCTCCCGCCAGGAGCTCGAATGCCTCCAGGCGTTCGAACAAGGGCCTGGGGACACCGCCCCCTCGACGCCTGACGACCTGCCCGGCGTCTGACCGGCACCTTCGGGGGGCCGCACGGCAGCCAGGCAGCCCTAGCGATCACTCAGCCTTAGGGCTTGCCGGGAATCAACACGTCGGTTTGATCTTGGTTTTGCCAGGCTCGAGGAACCTGGCGACGTCTTCCCATATGCGGAAGCGGGCTGTTGGCGCGGGGAGATGAACACCGTGGGCTTCCAGGAGCGGGCGGACGTCTTTCACTGCGCGGCTGATGGTCATGGCGGTGGTGTTGAAGAGCTGGCCCAAGAGGTCCATGGTCGCGAGTTTTCGCAGGCGGAGCACGGTGACCAGGACCCGGTCGGCTGAGGTGAGGTTGGCTTTGGCACCTGCGCCAGGGGCCACCAGTCGCTCGTGGCCTCGACGTGTGCGGAGCACTTGCTCGCGTTGAACCTCCATCGCTGGAGTCAACGAGTCGATGAGCTCGCTGAGCTGCCGCCGGGTCATCCCGGTCATTTCCGGGCCTTGAAGCGAACGCCGCGTGAGGCGAGTCGGTCTGTCCGCCAGAACCTCATCCGGTGTGCTCCCGGTGATCGCCGCGTCCATCGGGCGCTGGGGGTGAAGCGTGTAGTTCCAGTCGCCGTGGAAGCGATGACGAGTAATGGGCAGGGCGGCGATCTCGTCGTCGCTGACGCGGATGCCGGTGGGGTACTCACCGCTGTCGAGTTCGGCATGGACGGTGAGGCCGGTGCGGCTGGTGGTCGCGGCGATGGTTTGGAGCATGACTTCATGGCTGGTCAGGGGTCTGCCGCGCCAGTTCATGGTGATGTGGGAGAACAGCC
>NZ_JBEPBI010000603.1:0-1189 GCF_040299045.1 Streptomyces sp. NPDC001027 | reverse complement strand
AGCTGGCCCTGGCGCCCGTTCCGATCGTCTTGAGAACGGCCCTGCCCGACTTGAGGCTCGTGGCGACCGCGCCGACGCCGGGCAGGGCGGCGAGCGCGTCGGCACCGAGCCCGACGAGGGTCATCGCGTCCCAGTCGCCCTTGATCGTGGCGTCGACGGCATGGGCGCCGAGCGAGCCGATCGCGGTGACGGCGGCGACCGGACCCATGAGCGGGGTGAGGACCGGGATCAGGGCGAGGGCGCCCGCGACGGCGGAGACGATACCGAGGACGTCCCCGAAGACGGCCCAGAAGTTGCTGCCCTGTTCCGCGGCGGCCCTGCGGGCGGCCTCGGCCTTCAGGTACTCCAACTCCATCCCGCGCATCTCGATGACGCGGGTGAACTCGCGATCGGTGAGCAGGCACTGCAGCTGGAGCTCGGCCTGGAGCGCCAGCGCCATGTCGATCAGGTCGTACAGGTGACCGTCTTCGACCCAGTCCCGGGGGTAGCCACGCTCGGTGAGCCGGAAGTACACGCCCTCTCCCGAGTACCCGCCCATCGCCAGGGACGGGATCGGGCCGAGGTAGCGGGCGACCGAGGGGTGCTGGAAGGCAATCACGCCCTGGGTTGCGGGGAAGCCGGTGCCGCGCAGTTGTGCGACCCACTCCTCAACCTTCGCATAGTCGTCGGTGGGGTCCGGGTCTGACAGGTGCCTCTTGGCTTCCTCGGCGAGGTCTTCGGTCTTCTGAACGAGGAGCTCCATGAAGTCCTCCAGCTCCTGCGACTCCTGCGTCTCCGCTCCGTCGGGGTATGCGTAGGCGTAGAGCTCTTGATCCAGGCGGTAGAGCGCGTCGATGACCTGGTTGCGCTGGAAGACGTACATGCGCAGGAGCTGGTCGATCCGGTAGTGGTCCTCAGGACGCAGTGCCGCCTGGTCCCATCCCCAGATCTTCATCGCGCTCTCGTGGTCGGTGGTGTACATCTCGAGTTCGCTCTGGACGTTGAAGACGAACTTGTCTCTGCCCGCGTCGAACCCCAGGGTCGGCAGCTGGGCGCTGAGTCCGTACTCGATCTTCATGGTGTGTCCCCTCTTCCGGTCAGGCCGCAGCGCTGGTGTCGAAGGCGATGGTGCGGCAGACCTCGGCGAGGATCTCCACGCACGAGTCCCATTCGGGGAGGTTCTCGGTGGCGATGGCGAGCGAGGTCCTGG
>NZ_JBEPBI010000602.1:0-1192 GCF_040299045.1 Streptomyces sp. NPDC001027 | reverse complement strand
CCCTCGTGGGCGGCGCGGGCGACGGCCTCGACCTCGGACTCGGTCAGCACGGCGTTCTCCTCTCGGGGGATGTGTCGCCATGGTCGCCCCCCAGGGGTCGTCACCAGGCGATCGGGAGGCCGGAGACGAACGAGGTGAGGCGGTCGGCGATGAGCCGGTCGTCGTGCGCCGAGTAGTGCCAGTGGCAGCCCGTGAAGTCCAGTCCGGAGTCGTCGAGGAACCAGTACCGCACCCGGCTGTCCCCGGCGTCGGCACGCGCCTTGACCACCTGCTGGACATGGCCGGCGAACGATCCCGCGCCGACCGCCACGATGGTCGTCGCGGTTCCGTACCGTGTCCGCAGCTTCTGGAGGAAGTCGCCGTACGCCGTGCGGTAGGCGGCCGCGAGGGTGTCGGGCGTCCACGGCTCACCAGGGTTGAGAGCTGTCGAGAAGTCGTTGGTCCCGAGGTTGACCACGACGAGCCGGGGGCGCCACGTGCCGGGGTTCTGCCAGACGTCCCCCGGCGCGTTCAGCAGGGCACGGTCGTAGAAGGTGCGGTAGGTGACATCCGGTGAGCCGCCGTTGTAGTTGCGCACCATGCCGAGGCCGGAGTAGGCGTTCAACTGGTAGTCGGCCCCCAGCCGGCGGGCGGTGAGGGCGCCGTAGCTCACGTCGGCGTCGGTGGTCCTCGCGACCTGGTCCCCCGTGCAGTCGCGGGACGCGGAGAGGTTGCCGTAGCCGACGGTGAGGGAGTCGCCGATGAACTCGATCTGGCGGACGCGGGCCGTCGGCCTGCTCAGCACGGCGCCGCCCGGCGCGGCGACGAATCCCCTGAAGGCGCTGGTGGCCCACGGGGTGTCAGTGCGCTTGACGAGCCGGACGGTGTGCGTGCGGTTCGGCAGGCCGTTGACCCAGTACGTGGTCCGGCCGGGCGTGACGAGCGTGGCGACCGTGGCGCCGTCGACCTGGACGTCGTAGTCGGCGGCCGAGTCGTCGAGCGTCACGCCCACGCCGGCGCCCCTGAAACGGCCTTCGAAATACACGCCGGGCCAGCTGTACCGCACCGTGCTCCCGGCGTCCTTGACCCGTCCTGCGGTGTGAACCCGCGCCAGTACGCCCTTCGCCCGAGCCGCCCGCCCGCCGTCGACGTCGGCCGGTCCCTGCAGTGTGCGGGTGTCCACAGGCGTCGCCCGCGCGGCGCCCGCGGCGCC
>NZ_JBEPBI010000601.1:0-1202 GCF_040299045.1 Streptomyces sp. NPDC001027 | reverse complement strand
TTTACTCCAACACCCCCCAAACCGATTTTTTTTGTTGCGTGACTGGTTTTCTGTGGTGTGCTCTTCCGTTCTGACGGAACGCCCCTGGGCGCGGTGTCCTCCGTCGGACACCGCGCCCTGAGCCGTTCGAGAAGACGAATGAACAGCAGAACGAGAGAAGGGAGAAGGGGGAGCGGGGCCGGGGCGGAGAGGCCCGACCCCGGCCCCCCGCCCCGCCAGCGCCGCGCGGCACGCGCCGCACCGGGGCTGCGCACTCCCGCCGTCCGCCGCCGGCTCCCCGACGACGAGGGAGACCTCTTCGCGCCCCAAGACGCAGACGGCGCGAGCCTGGTCATCCGGCGCGCGGTGCGGCCTCCTGCCGCACGTCCTCACGCGAGACCGCGCACGCGCACGCCGCGACCGCCCCGCCACGTACCCGCCCCTCTTCCAGGTCGGGGCCGCGTCCTGCTTGTCCGAGTGCGCGACGACCAAGACCCCGTCCAGGCCACGGTCACCTGCCCGCCGGTATCCGGAGCCCGCTCGCCGGCCAACTCCCATACCCTTTTGCGGACTTCGGAACGTGCGGTGCGGATCGCGGTCAGCGCCTTCTCGCCGGAGGCGGCGAGGGTGCCGATCAAACGAGAGACCGTTGGGTCGGAGGCGACCGGGCCGAACACACCCGGCTCGGCCCGCAGCATGGCGACGTCGGCCAGGCAGTCGCCGCCGAGTGAGACCGCCAGTGCGAGGTCCACGAGCATCTTGCCGGGGTCGTGGACGGCTCGCGGTCTCCGCCACGGGGTCAGGGCTGCGGATATCGCCTGGTCAAGGCCGATCTTGCGGACCGTTTCGACCAACAGGACCGAACCGGCCTACGAGACCACGGCCCGGCCGTCATCCCGGACAAGGACATGGGGATAGGACCCGATAGGCTGCTTCACCTGGAAAGTGCCTCCGACAGGGGCGGGAACAAGGACCTCAGCAATCCTCATTCTCGCTGGTCAGAGGCACTCTCTGCTTTCCTGACCGCCTGCCGGACACCCCGCTTCATGAAAGCGCGAGGTCAGGATCGAGTGAACTGACCGGAGGGGGTGGGCTGGATGATCCGTGCGCACGGCCCACCGTCCGCCAAGAGCAGGCGCTCGGCGAGATGCTGCGCGATCACTGCTCCCTCTACAACGCGGCGTTGCAGGAACGCCGCGACGCCTGGCGGCACGTCTCGAAGG
>NZ_JBEPBI010000600.1:0-1212 GCF_040299045.1 Streptomyces sp. NPDC001027 | reverse complement strand
GAACCTTCTACCAGCCGAGAAGCCCCCGCACCGCTTGACGAAAGACATAGAGGCACCCCCCCCGAGAGGGGCGGCCCCTCCCGCGAGAGGGGCGGGTGACTTCCCCTGCGGGCTGTCCTCGGGACAGCGGGTGCCGCCCCGTCCGGGTGAGGCTTGCTTGACCAGCGAGGTCGTCGCCTGCAGAGTCGGAAATGCGGCACCGCAGCACCACGGCACCGGCCGACCGGCGCGCCCGGCCACGGGCGTCAGGCGGCCCTGACATCCGGGAGCGGTTGAACCGATGGTCCTCGACCTGGTGGTGATCGGTACGGCCGTCACCCTGGGGCCCTTGCACAACAGCGCCTTCATCCTGCTGCTCTCCTCGCGGCGCGGCGTCCGACAGGGGCTGGCGTTCCTGCTGTCGTGGCTGGCCAACCTGATCGTGGTGATCGCCTGCGTGCTGCTGCTGACCGGCGGTCAGCCACCGGCCCGTCACAGCGCGCCGTCGACGGCCGTGCTCGCCGCGAAGGTCGCCCTCGGCCTGGCACTGGTGCTCTACGGCGCGCATCGGCACCGGCGACCGCCCCGCCCGCACGGGCCGCCGCGCTGGACCGCCCGGATCGACAACGCGTCACCGGCCACGGCAGCCGGCCTGGCATGGATGCTGCAGCCCTGGGCACTGGTCGGCGCCGGCGCGGCGACCGCCGTCGACGCGAACCTCTCCACCCTCTCCGACTGGCTCGCCCTGACCGCCTACTGCCTGCTCGCCACCCTCAGCCTCATCGCGATGGAGATGTACGCGGTCCGGGCTCCCGAGGTCGCGAACGCGCGGTTGAACGCCCTGCGGAGCTGGCTCGCGCGACACCAGGAACGGCTGATCGTCACGCTCGCCGTGCTGACGGGCCTGTGGCTGGCAGCCAGGAGCATCGTCGAACTGGTCGCCTGAGAGAAGCGGGCAACGCAGGTCGCCGACGACGGTTTCCCGCGATGGCACTGAAGAAACCAGGCGAATCAGCCGCGTGTTCTTCGATTCACCGGGCACGAGGAGCAACGGAGGTTGATAACTATGGTTCCCCTGCTTCTCGTTCTTCTGCTGGCTCTGATCCTCTTCGGCGCGGGTTTCGCCCTGAAGGCACTGTGGTGGATCGCCGTCATCGTGCTGGCCGTCTGGCTGCTCGGTTTCGTCATGCGCAGCGTCGACTCCGGCGGCCGCAGGGGCCGCTGGTATCGCTG
>NZ_JBEPBI010000599.1:0-1215 GCF_040299045.1 Streptomyces sp. NPDC001027 | reverse complement strand
CGAGGCTTCGTCGGCCGCGGGGCGTGAGCCGCGTGGGAAGCGCCTTTCCGACGGGCGCCTCCGCAGGCCTTGTCACGTAGCCGTCTCGTTCCAGGGCCTGGAGCAGCACGTTCATCGTCTGTCGTGTCACGAACGCGCCCCGCGCAAGCTCGGAGTTCGACAAGCCCGGTCGTTGCGCCAGCAGCTCGAGGCAGGAGTAGTGCGTCACGCTCATCCCGAGCGGTCGCAGTACTTCCTCCATGGCCGCGCGGAGCGCACTCGACGCTTCTTTGAGCAGGTAGCCCAGCGACGTCTCCAGGTCGACGCCGACACTTTCTTGACTCATGTCAGCATTCTGACATAGGTTGGCGCATGTCAGAAAACTGACACACAAATAAGGAGCGTCATCATGCCCGCCACCGGCCCCGACTTCATCTCGCTCCAAGTGCGCGATCTCGACGCTTCACAGGCGTTCTACGAGCGGCACCTGGGCCTCGTCCGCTCGCCGGCCGGACCTCCGCACGCCGTCGTCTTCGAGACGAAGCCGATCGCGTTCGCACTACGCGATGTCATTCCCGGCACCGACCTCGCATCGGTCGCTCAGCCCGGCATCGGTGCCGCGATCTGGCTCCACGCCACCGACGTCCAGGCCATCCACGACGGCCTCGTCGCCGACGGTCACGCCATCGTCTCCGCACCGATCGACGGCCCCTTCGGCCGGACCTTCACCTTCGCCGACCCCGACGGCTACCAGGTCACGCTCCACGACCGCGCTTGATCGACCCAACGCCGCCGGACGATCGTCAGCGGTTGCGCCCTGGGCTCGTGCGTGACGGTGCCGCTCCCGGCCACAGGCGGTGGGCCAGCCGGTGACCTTCACCGTCCCCCTGCCCTCGACGGTGAGCGTGACCGTGTCGCCTGATTTCAGCGGCGGCGGGTCCTGCTCGTCTCGTGCGCCCCATAGTTCGGCGAGGCAGCCTCCGTTGCCGCAGGCGCCGGAACCGGGCCTGCTCGGCGTGCTGTCATCACCGCCGCGATGCCGCTGAGGAGCCGCCTGCACCAGGGACTCCGGCACTCGCCAGTGCGCAGATTTCCGCCCCACTGGCGCCAGGGGCAGGCGGCCCGCTGTCGTCCTGGCCGCCGCTAGGTCGTGTCTTCAATTGATCTTGAGTGGTGGATCATGGTCGGGTGATACGTCGCCATGAACTGTCCGATGAGGAGTGGGAGTTCATCCGT
>NZ_JBEPBI010000598.1:0-1262 GCF_040299045.1 Streptomyces sp. NPDC001027 | reverse complement strand
GTCCCCCGGCGGCCCGTCCGTTCGCCATCGCCGCCCTCGCCCGCGAGACCGGCCGGGAACGCGGACAGCGCTGACGGCGGGCATGGGCAGGGCGGGCTGAACTCCCGTCCTGCCCATGCCCCATGCCCCATGCTCCGTGACCCGTGCCCCGTGTCCGTCCCGCTCTCGTGCCCGTGTCCTTCCCGTTCCCGTCTTCTTCTCTTCCCCCCATCTTTTCGACAACCGGGATATCACCGTGTCTTCATCACCTTTCCGCAGACGTGTGCCAGGGGCGGTCGTACGCCGCTGGCTCGCCCGCGGCGGACTCGTACTCTCCTTCTCCCTGCTGCCGCAGGCGGTCGTGCCCTCGGGCTACGACTTCGCGGCGCAGGCCCAGCCGGCGGCGAACCGCAAGCTGGAGCACCGGCCCGACGCGAAGATCGACAAGGTCGGCGTGCTCGAGCGGGGCAAGTCCAAGGCGCCCAAGGACAAGGCCGCCCCGGCCTCGCGGTCGACGCACGAGCGACTGAAGAAGGCCGCCTGGCCGACGACCGCGAAAGCGACCGCGCAGCTCCCGGCGAGCGGCGGCGCCGCCTCGGTGAACGTCGGCGGGCTCGGCGTGAAGCTCGCCCAGTCGCCGGCCGCCGAGCAATCGAAGTCGGCCAAGGCCTCCGGCCCCGCCGGGAAGGTCGCGCTGAGCGTCCACGCCCAGGCGGCCGCCCGGAAGGCAGGCGTCAGCGGCGTCCTGCTCACCCTGGCCCCCACCACCGGTGACAAGCTGCGGGTCTCCCTCGACTACTCGTCCTTCAAGGACGTCTACGGCGGCAACTTCGGCCCCCGTCTGCGCCTGGTCACGCTGCCCGCGTGCGCGCTGACGACCCCGCAGAAGAAGGCCTGCCGCACGCAGACGCCGGTGACCGGCGCGGACAACGACGCCGCCACCCAGACGGTGAGCGGCACACTCGCCGCGCGCACCCCGATGCTCCTGGCGGCCGCCGCCGACGCATCGGGCGGCGGCAGCGACTACGGCGCCACCCCGCTGTCCCCGACGGCGACGTGGGAGGCGGGCGGCAGCACGGGTGACTTCACCTGGAACTACCCGCTGCGGGTGCCCCCGGCGACGGCAGGACCGTCCCCGAACCTGTCGATCTCCTACAACTCGGGTTCCGTGGACGGGCGTACGGCCGGGGAGAACAACCAGACCTCGGTGGTCGGCGAGGAGCGGGCCGGCGCAGTCCGGTGGCCACCGCATCGGCGAGCAGCTGCTCGTCCTCGACGACGAG
>NZ_JBEPBI010000597.1:0-1262 GCF_040299045.1 Streptomyces sp. NPDC001027 | reverse complement strand
GTCGGCGGCCGCGGGCGCCTCGTCGGCGGTATGGAGGACGAACGAGGCCACGACGGCGCTGACGGCCAGGGCGGCGGCGGTGACGGCGAGCGCGGTACGGCCGCCCCACAGGCTCCACGCCGCGCCGAAGGCGAGCGAGCAGGCGAACCGGGCCAGCGCCTGCCCGGTGCCCACCAGCGCCTGTCCGGCGCCCTGGTGCTGTGCCGGCACGACCCCGGCGGTGGCGGCGGCGAGGACGCCGTCGGTGGCTGCGTAGAACGTGCCGTGCAGGAGGAGGACGGCCACGACGGCCGGGACGCCGTGCCACGGGGAGAGCACCAGGCCGTAGCCGAGCAGCAGGACGCCGTGGCCGGCCAGGAAGATCCGGCGGCGGCTGAGGCGGTCGGCGAGTGCGCCGAGCGGCACGGCGAGCAGCAGGAAGAAGGCGGCGGTGCCCAGGGGCAGCAGCGGGAACAGGTGGGCGGGCAGGTTCCCTTCGCGCTGGAGCAGCAGGTAGAGGAAGGAGTCGCTGACCGTGGTCAGCCCGAGCAGGGCCGCGCACACCGTGAGCCTGCGCAGCTGCGGGCGGCGCAGCAGTCCGACGGCGTCGCGTATCGTCGGCGGCCGGGTCGGCTCGGGCCGCCGTACGGCGTCGGCGGGCGCCGGGATGCGGGCGGGAACGAAGAGCACCAGCACCAGGACGCCGAGCGCGGCGACGCAGGCGCTGACCGCGAAGACCGCGTCGTATCCGTCGACGGTGGCCCGCAGCACGGCGAAGGCGACGAGCGGGCCGAGGAGGGCGCCGGTGGTGTCCATCGCCCGGTGCACGCCGAACGCCCGCCCGCGGTGCCGGGGTTCGGTGGCCAGCGAGATCATCGCGTCCCGAGGCGCGGTGCGCAGGCCCTTGCCGGTGCGGTCGACCGCGAGCACCGCGCCGAGCACCGGCAGGGTGTGCGCGAGCGGCAGCAGCGGCTTGCACAGCGCCGAGAGTCCGTAGCCGAGGCCCGCCACGACCTTGTGCCGGCGCCCGCCCCGGTCGGCGAGGTGGCCGCCGGTCAGCCGGACCAGGGCTCCGACGCCGTTGTTGATGCCGTCGAGGAGACCGAAGCCGAGCGGCGACAGACCGAGGCTCGCGACCACGTAGAGCGGAAGCACCGCCGTGACCATCTCCGAGGAGACGTCGGTGATGAGGCTGACCGAGCCCAGGGCGAGCACGGTGGCGGGCACGGCGGACTCGCCCACCTGCTCGGCATCGACCTGCTGCCGCGGATACGCAACTTCCA
>NZ_JBEPBI010000596.1:0-1269 GCF_040299045.1 Streptomyces sp. NPDC001027 | reverse complement strand
GTCCGGGCCCAGCGTCCGGGCCTGCCGGCCGCCCGGGCCCCCGGCCCCTCGGACGGGTCCGGCCGCTCAGCGGCCGCCGTGCCGGTGTGACAGACGCTTGAGCACCGCTCCGGCCATGGCCTCCTCGCCCTTGGCGTTGGGGTGGGCGGGCGCCGCGGGCGAGGCGGGCCGCAGCGGCTCGATCCATCGCTGGTCCGCGGGCTTGCACATGTCGTGGCCGACGGTCGGGCCGTAGGTGTCGACGTACTCCGCGCCGCTCCAGCGCGCGACCAGACGCAGCATCAGGTTGAGGCGCTTGCCCGTGTCACGCAGGTAGCGGAAGTCGCGCGTCGCGAACGGCACCGAGGGTGCGCAGCCGCTGCCGTCGTCGGGCAGCAGGTCCGGGTAGCCGACGACGAGGACGCGGGCATGCGGCGCCCTGTCGTGCACGGCCCGCAGCACCCGGGCGACCTTCGGAGCGGTTCTGGCGATCGCCGCCGTGAGCTCGTCGACGCCCGAGGCGTTGTAGTGACGCTGGCACGGATTGCCCGTGGGGTCCTGCGGGGCCAGCTGGGCGCAGGTGCCGATGATGGAGCTGAAGCCGATGTCGTTGCCGCCGATCTGGACGGAGACGATGTCGCTGTTGCGGCCCACCGCGTCGAGCTGAGGGGCCTTGGCTCCCTGCGGCTTCCACATGTTCTCGGTCGTGGCCCCGCCGCAGCTGACGTCGTTCAGGACGGCCGCCCGCAGCCGACCGGTTACGAGGGACGGGTAGTTGTGATCGGAGCGGGCGCAGTAGGCGTCCACCTGCCGGGGAATGAGAGGGCCGGAGGTGTAGGAGTCGCCGAGCGCGACGTATCGCGTCGTCCCTCCGCCTCCGCCTCCGCCGTGCGCCGCGACGGGTGCCGCTGAGGCGGCCACCAGGGCGCAACTGCCCAGCGCCGCGAGCAAGGTGACGCCCTTTCTGCCCCGACCGGCCGTTCTCCGCGTCCGCACATCGTGCTGCATCGAGTCTCCCCCTCGTCACCGAGCCGACCGGCGACGCCGTTCCGGACGGTCGGCGTTCCGTTCGACCAGGCTTGTATACCGCCGAGTAGGCCATGGGTGCCAGCACCGGGGACCAACCTTTCACCGCCGGACGCCGAGGAGGCTCTGGCACCCCGGCGCCGTGGACGGCGTCACGCATGTGACGGTGCGTCACGCCGACGAGGCCCCGGTCGCGGGAACGCCGCGGACGGGGCCTCTCCGTGTCAACCGCCCCAGAAGGGGCCGGCCGCCGTCAGTTCCGGT
>NZ_JBEPBI010000595.1:0-1270 GCF_040299045.1 Streptomyces sp. NPDC001027 | reverse complement strand
CGCGGCATCGGTGTGAGGGGGGCGCGGGCGGTTTCGGCGCCCGTGAGGCGGGCGGCGAGGGCCGCGACGGTCGGGGCCTCGAACAGGGTACGGATCTCGGTCTCGACACCCAGAACGGTGCGGATACGGCTGACGAGGCGCACCGCGAGGAGGGAGTGACCGCCAAGGTCGAAGAAGTCGTCGTCGACACCGACGCTCTCCAGCCCGAGGACCTCGGCGAAGGCCAGACAGAGCAACTCCTCCTGCAAGGTCGCCGCACGGCGGCCGCCACCGGCCGAGGAGTTGCCGTAGTCCGGAGCGGGAAGCGCCTTGCGGTCCAGCTTGCCGTTCCCGGTCAGCGGCAGCTCATCCAAGACCACGACCGCCGACGGCACCATGTGCTCCGGCAGACGCCGCCCGACGAACTCACGTACCGCGGAGGGAAGTTTGCTGCTGTCCTCGTCCGGATCGTCCGCGACGACGTACGCCACCAGACGGGTCTCCCCCGGGACGTCCGCGCGGGCCACGACGACAGCCTGAGCCACCAGCGGGTACGCGGCGGCAACGGACTGCACCTCACCCAGCTCGATCCGGTAGCCACGGACCTTGACCTGCTCGTCCGTGCGGCCCAGGAAGACCACCCGGCCCTCCGCCGTCCAGCGGACCCGGTCACCCGTGCGATACATCCGCACACCCGGCTCGAAGGGGTTCGCCACGAACCGCTCCGCCGTAAGCCCCGCACGCTGGACATAGCCGCGCGCCAGCTGCGCACCCGCCACATACAACTCACCCGCAACACCCATCGGCACGGGGCGCAGAGCGGCGTCGAGGACGTAGAAGCGCGTGTTGGCCACTGGCGAGCCGACCGGGACCAGGCCTGCGGCCGCGTCGTCCGCGCTCAGCCGGGTGGTCGCGACACCGATCGTCGTCTCAGTCGGCCCGTAGTGATTGAACACCGCCGACTTACCGGCGCGTTCAACCAGCTCGCGCACCAGCTCCGGGGAAGCGGCCTCGCCGCCCAGGACCAGCGAACGCGCCGGCAGCACGCCCTCCGCCCCGGCCACGGAGGCCAGCGCGGCCAGGTGCGAGGGAACGGCCTTGAGGAAGTCGATCGAGTGCTCGGTCAGGTAACCGGCCACCAGCGCCGGGTCGGTGACCGCTTCCTCGGGCAGGACATGCAGCTCGCCACCGCTCGTCAGGCTCGCGAAGACCACCGTGTTGCCCAGGTCCGTGGCCTGCGCCTGAAGAAGGGCATACCGGCCGCCCGGCACATCGAACCCGACCCGGCCGG
>NZ_JBEPBI010000594.1:0-1272 GCF_040299045.1 Streptomyces sp. NPDC001027 | reverse complement strand
CCGGCCGGGTCGGGTTCGATGTGCCGGGCGGCCGGTATGCCCTTCTTCAGGCGCAGGCCACGGACCTGGGCAACACGGTGGTCTTCGCGAGCCTGGCGACCGGTGGCGAGCTGCATGTCCTGCCCGAGGAAGCGGTCACCGACCCGGCGCTGGTGGCCGGTTACCTGACCGAGCACTCGATCGATTTCCTCAAGGCCGTTCCCTCGCACCTGGCCGCGCTGGCCTCCGTGGCCGGGGCGGAGGGTGTCCTGCCGGCCCGTTCGCTGGTCCTGGGCGGTGAGGCGGCCTCGCCGGAGCTGGTGTGTGAACTGGTGGAACACGCCGGTGAGGCGGGGGTGTTCAATCACTACGGTCCGACGGAGACGACCATCGGTGTCGCGACCACCCGCCTGAGCGCGGACGATGCGGGCGTGGGCCTGGTCCCGGTGGGCTCGCCGGTGGGCAACACCCGCTTCTACGTCCTGGACGAGGCTCTGCGTCCGGTACCGGTGGGCGTGGCCGGTGAGCTGTACGTCGCGGGTGCGCAGGTGGCGCGCGGCTATGTCCAGCGCCCCGGGTTGACGGCTGAGCGGTTCGTGGCGAATCCGTTCGAGCCGGGTGCGCGGATGTATCGCACGGGTGACCGGGCCCGTTGGACGGCCGACGGTCGGGTGGTGTTCCTGGGCCGCACGGACGAGCAGGTCAAGGTTCGTGGTTATCGCGTGGAGCTGGGCGAGGTGCAGTCCGTCGCCGCTGCTTACCCGTTGGTCGCGCAGGCGGCGGTCGTCGCCCGTGAGGGCGTTCCGGGGGAGACCCGTCTGGTGGCGTATGTGGTCGCGGACGATCCGGATGAGGACAGCAGCGGACTGCCTGCCGCGGTACGTGAGTTCATGGCGCGGCGTCTGCCGGAGCACATGGTGCCGTCGGCGGTCGTGGTCTTGGGCGAGCTGCCGCTGACCGGGAACGGGAAGCTGGACCGCAAGGCCCTGCCCGCCCCGGACTACGGCAACTCCTCGGCCGGTACCGGCCGCCGCGCGGCGAGTCTGCAGGAGGAGTTGCTCTGCCTGGCCTTCGCCGAGGTCCTCGGCCTGGACAGCGTCGGTGTCGACGACGACTTCTTCGAGCTCGGCGGTCACTCCCTCCTCGCGGTGCGCCTCGTCAGCCGTATCCGCACCGTTCTGGGTGTCGAGACGGAGATCCGCACCCTGTTCGAGGCCCCGACCGTCGCGGCCCTCGCCGCCCGCCTCACGGGCGCCGAGACCGCCCGCACCCCCCTCACGCCCATGCCCCGAC
>NZ_JBEPBI010000593.1:0-1278 GCF_040299045.1 Streptomyces sp. NPDC001027 | reverse complement strand
TGTCAATCCCCTCGAATCGTGGAGACCTTCCTATGCAGCCAGCCCCTCACCAAGGCTGGCCCAGTAGTCGTGTTCGTAGTCGATCGGGCTCTTGAAGCCACACACGCTGTGTAGCCGACGGCTGTTGTAGAAGTCGGTGATCCAGGTCGCGATCCGGATCCGGGCCTCGGTGCGTGTGGCGAAGGCGTGCCGGTGGACGTACTCGACCTTCAGCACGCTGTTGAACGCCTCGCTGACGGCATTGTCGAAGCACGAGCCGACCCGGCCCATGGACTGGAAGACGCCCAGGCGACGACAGGCCCGGCGGAACCTCCGAGAGCCGTACTCGCTCCCGCGGTCCGTGTGGAAAATGACACCGCGGACGTCCCCGCCGCGGGTCGCCGCGGCCATGTGCAGGGCTGCGACGACCAGTTCGGCATCGTGACGGGCACCCATCGCATAGCCGAGCAGGCGGCGGGAGAACAGATCGATGACCGTGGCCAGGTACAGCTTGCCCTCACCGGTTTCGATCTCCGTCATGTCCCCGCACCAGACCAGGTCGGGTGACTCGGCGGTGAAGTCGCGGCGCACGAAGTCCGGGGCGGCCGGCCGTTTGCCCGGCCGGGTCAGCCCCCGCCGTCTGCGCACCTTCCGCGCGACCAGGCCCAGCTCGGCCATGATCTTCGCGATGGTGTTCACCGAGACCCGCCAGCCCTGCCTCACCAGCCTGATCCAGATCTTCGGCGAGCCGTAGGTGCCGCCCGACGTGTCGAACTCTGCCTTCACCGCTTCGATCAGGTGCTGTCTGTGCAGCTCACGCCTGGTCGGCTGGCGGGTGCGGTGTTTGTAGAACCACGACTCGCTCACGCCCAGGGCGCGACAGGAGACGCGGTGCGAAATGCCGTGCTCGGTCCTGAAGTCGCTGATCACCCCGACGACGGACGCCGGGTCCGCCACGGCTACTTCACCCACAGGACCATGCAGCGTTTGAGGACATCGCGCTCCATGACCAGTTCCTTGTTGTCACGCTTGAGCTGGGCGTTCTCCCGCCGCAACCGCTCCAGCTCGTCACTCCCGGCGGCTGGTGCGGTCCCTGCCCGACGGGCACGGGAGACCCAGCTCGCCAGGGTGGTCTCGTTGATCCCCAGGTCCTCGGCGACCTCGGCGATCGTCTTGCCGGTCTCCGTGACGATCCGCACAGCCCCCTCACGGAACTCCGGATCGAACTTCCGTCGCATCTCCGCCATGACTCCCAACTTCCCCTGCAGTCATGGTCTTCACGCTACGAGGGGAGAGACA
>NZ_JBEPBI010000592.1:0-1302 GCF_040299045.1 Streptomyces sp. NPDC001027 | reverse complement strand
TGAAGTTTCCCCGTGATCTCGGACACGGTTCTGTTATGCCGCGAGGGTCTGATCCTGTTGGTAGCGCAGGCGCGCCTCGTGGGGCGTGAGGTAGCCCCAGTGGATGTGTTTGCGCAGGCGGCGTCGGTTGTAGAAGGTCTCGACGAAGTCGAAGATGCCGGCGCGGGCGGTGGCCCGGTCGGGCCAGAAGCGGGTGCCGATCTCTTCTTTGAGTACGGCCCAGAAGCTTTCCGCGGCGGCGTTGTCGAAGCAGCTCCCGGTTCTTCCCATGCTCTGCCGGTGCCCCAACTCGACTATTCTGGAGCGTAGTTGAGCTGACGTGTATTCCGATCCGCGGTCGCTGTGGATCACGCAGCCGGGCTCCAGGCGGCCCAGCGCGGCAGCCATGTCGAGGGCGTCGACGACAAGTTCGGCGCGGTGGTGGTCGGCCATCGAGTAGCCGATCACTTCCCGGGTGGCCAGGTCCAGCCACGAGGCGAGATAGAGCCACCCCTCGGCGGTCGGGATGTAAGTGATGTCCCCGACGACCTTCGTGCCGGGGCGGCCGGCGGTGAAGTCCCGGCCGATGAGGTCCGGCGACGGTGCCGCCGCTGTGTCCGCCTTGGTCAGACTGCGGCGTCCGGTGCGCCGGCTGTTCCCGGCGATGCCGTGTTCCCGCATGACCCGCTCCACCCTCTTGCGGTTGACCACCTGGCCCTGGCGGCGCAGTTCGGCGGTGACGCGCGGGACACCGTAGTTCCGCCGGGAGGCGATGTGGATCACCGTGATCTCGTGGGCCAGGGCAACATCCGCCCGTCGCCGCGTTTCACGGGCCCCGGCTCCGGCGACCCACGCGTAGTACGTGGACCGGGCGGTCTTCATCGCCTTGCACAGCAGCGTGATCGCGTAATTGGCCTTCTCCGCGTGGATGAACCGGCAGATCAGGCTCACCGGTCGCTCTCCCTCGCGAAGAAGGCGGTCGCTTTTTTCAGGATCTCGATCGTCTTCGCCTGCTCGGCGGTCAGCTTCCGCAGCCGCCTCAGTTCCTCGTCCCGATCGTCGGCGGCCCGTTCCGCGCCAGGTTCCGCCCCGCCCTCCCGGGCGGCGCGGGCCTTCTTCACCCAGCCCCGCAGGGACTCCGAGCTGATCCCCAACTCGCGGGCGACCGCAGTCACCGTCCGGCCCGACGACCGCACGAGCTCGATCGCGTCCCGCTTGTACTCGTCCGAGTACCGATTCGTGTACTTGCTTCCCACCTGGCACTGCTTCCTCTGGAACCTCAGATCCCAGTCTCCAGGTGTCCACGATCAAGGGGAAGCTTCA
>NZ_JBEPBI010000591.1:0-1315 GCF_040299045.1 Streptomyces sp. NPDC001027 | reverse complement strand
ATCCTCTCGCCCCGCTCCAGGAGGGCCTGCTCTTCCACCACCTCATGGCAGAAGACGCCGACGACACCTATCTGGCTTCCTTCGTGTTGGAGTTCGACTCCAAGGAGCGCCTCGACGTCTTCGCCGACGCGCTGCAGCAGGTGCTGGACCGGCACGACATCTTCCGCACGGCGATCGTCTGGGAGGGGCTGCCCGAGCCGGTCCAGGTGGTGTGTCGGCGTGCCGAGCTGTCGGTGACCGAGGTGGTTCTCGACCCGCAGGCCGCCGACCCGGTTGCCGAGCTGGCCGCGAGGGTCGGCCGTACGGTGGACCTCACCCGGGCCCCGCTGCTCGGGCTCCACGTGGCCGAGACCGTGGACGGCAGCCGCCTCGCCCTGCTGCGGCTGCACCACATGGTCCAGGACCACACCACGGTCGAGGTGCTGCTCGCCGAGATCCAGGCCGTCATGCAGGGACGCGACACCGAGCTGCCGCAGCCGCTGCCGTTCCGCGACATCGTGGTTCGGGCTCGGGCGGGGCTCGACGGCGAAGCGCACGAACGCTTCTTCGCCGAGCTGCTGGGCGACGTCACCGAACCGACAGCGCCGTTCGGGCTGCTGGAGACGCGTGTGTCCGGGACGGACACGGTCGAGACCGAGGCGCGGATCGCCCCAGATCTGGAGGGCAAGCTCCGCGAGGTCTCCCGGAAGGTCGGCGCCAGTCCTGCGACGCTGATGCATGTCGCCTGGGCTCGGGTCCTCGCTGTGGTGAGCGGCCACGACGACGTGGTGTTCGGCACGGTCCTGTTCGGCCGGATGAACGCCGACGCCGAGGCGGACCGGCAGCTCGGCCCCTTCATGAACCTGCTGCCCGTGCGCGTGAAGACCGGAGACCTGGGGGTGCTGGCCGCCGTCGGCGCGGTGCGAAGCCAGCTCGCCGCACTGCTCGAACACGAGCACGCACCGCTCGCCGTGGCGCAGAACGTTAGCGGCGTGGAGGGCGAGAGCCCTCTGTTCACCTCCATGTTCAACTTTCGGCACAACGACCGTTCCGTCCGTAAGAGCGGCACCCTCTTCGACGGCGTCGAACTCCGCCACTACCGGGAGTACACCAACTACCCGCTCGCGGTGAACGTCGACGACGACGCCGACGCGATGCGGGTGAGCGTCGACGTGCTGCCCTCCGTGGACCCGCGGCTCGTCATCTCGCTGCTGTGTACAGCGACGTGGAACCTGCTGGTCGCGTTGGAGGTGGCGCTGGAGGGTGGTCCGGAGGTCGCGCTGGGTGCGGTCGAGGTGCTGGACGCGGTTGAGCGTCGGCGTGTTCTGGTGGAGTG
>NZ_JBEPBI010000590.1:0-1319 GCF_040299045.1 Streptomyces sp. NPDC001027 | reverse complement strand
GTACGCCAACGCCACGCTGGTCCTCAACGGCAAGGCCGTCGAACTGGTCAACGCCTGCGCCGACAAGAGCGCCTGTGACAGCGCGGCCCTCTCCCAGGCCTCCGGCGGCAGCTGGAAGGTGAAGAACGAGGACGGCTCCCGCGTCGAGCACCTGACGGGCGCCACCGGCAACGGCGACGACAACACCGAGTACTGGAAGGTCACCGACGCCTCCGGCACCCAGTACTTCTTCGGCAAGCACCGCCTGCCCGGCTGGAGCGACAAGGGCACCGCCGACACGTCCGACGACGACCCGGTGACCAACTCCGTCTGGACGCTGCCGGTCTTCGGCGACGACTCGGGCGAGCCGTGCTACAAGTCGACCGGCTTCGCCGACTCCTCCTGCACCCAGGCCTGGCGCTGGAACCTGGACTACGTCGTGGACACCCACGGCAACGCCTCGACGTACTGGTACGCCAAGGAGACCAACTACTACTCCAAGAACGGCGACACCACGGTCAACGGCACCGCCTACGTCCGGGGCGGCTACCTCAACCGCATCGACTACGGCCTGCGCGGCGACCTGCTGTACAGCAAGCCGGCCGCGCAGCAGGTGCGTTTCACGTACGCCGAGCGGTGCCTCACGTCGTGCACGAGTCTGACGGCGACGACGAAGGCGAACTGGCCCGACGTGCCGTTCGACATGATCTGCGCGTCCGGCGCCAAGTGCACCACGCAGATCGGCCCGTCCTTCTTCACCCGCAAGCGCCTGACCGACGTCACGACCTCGGTGTGGACCGGCGCCGGCACCACCCAGCGCGACGTCGACGCCTGGCACCTCGACCAGGACTTCCCCGACACCGGTGACGCCTCCTCGGCGAGCCTGTGGCTGAAGTCGATCCAGAACACCGGCAAGGCCAACGCCACCGCCGCCCAGCTCCCCGCGATCGCCTTCGGCGGCATCCAGATGCCCAACCACGTCGAGGGCAGCGGCCCCGACACCCTGCGCTACATCAAGTGGCGGGTCCGCACGATCAAGTCGGAGACGGGCTCGACGATCACCGTCAACTACTCGGATCCGGACTGCGTCTGGGGCTCGAGCATGCCGGGCGCCGTCGACAAGAACACCCGGCGCTGCTTCCCCGTCAAGTGGTCCCAGTCCGGGGCGACCCCGGTCACCGACTGGTTCCACAAGTACGTGGTCACCTCGACCTTCCAGGACGACCCCTACGGCCACGGCGACACCGGCGAGACCTACTATCGATGCCGGCCTTGCCACCGAGGACGAGGACTCGGGGTGCGGACATGGGGATGGTCACCTCGGCGTGGTTGTCGTGAGG
>NZ_JBEPBI010000589.1:0-1325 GCF_040299045.1 Streptomyces sp. NPDC001027 | reverse complement strand
GGTCGCACCTGGCGACCGGGGCGGAACTGGCCTTCATGGCGCAGCTCGTCGTCGCGGGAGCGGTCTTCCTCGCCACCGCCGGCATGCGCGACGACCACGGCGTCGGTTTCGCGGGCGGCGCCCTCGCCTGGGCCCCCCGAGTGCTCTTCCTCGTGATCCTCGCCGGGTACCTGCACTGGCTGCTGTTCACCGCGCCCGCCATGGCGCTGGCCCGGCTCCTGGCGGCTGTGCCGTCGGCTGCGCTGCGAGCGGCGCTCGGGGCCGCTGCGGTCACCGCGGCGCACATGGCGTGGGCCGTCTCGGTGTGGGACGTCCCCGTCGGGTGGACCGTGGCCTGGATCGCGGGCGCCGGGCTGCTCCCGGTGACAACGGCCTGGTACGGGCACCGCCGCTCGCTGAGGTGGGGCGCGATGGCGGCTCGGATCGGCGCTGTCACCGCAGCGGCCCTGCTCCTCGCCGTGGTCGGCGGACTCCTCCAGGAGTGGACCCGCTGGCACGCCTACGAGCCGCCCCGGCTCGAGCGGGGCGGGTACGTCGGGGACTGGATCGGCGGCGGCGGCGCGTACCGGCTGCGGTTGGACGAGAACGGCGTGGCCCTGGGCGACAACATGCCGTTGGTCGACGAGAACGCCGGACCGTGGGACTCGTGTTCAGGCACCGGGACATGGGCCTTCGCGCCGCAGCCCGAGGCCGGCCGCCCGACCCACGGCGGACCGCGGGACCGCATCACGCTCACGATCCCCGAGTGCGACGCCCTCCGCGACTGGCAGGTGGCCGGCACGGTCGACCAGCCGCAACTGTTCGTCGTCAAGAGGGACGCGAGCACCCCTTCCGTCATCACCCTGCACCGCTCCTAGCCGGGCCACAGGCACACGGCCCAGGGGATACGACGTGACCGAACGCGGTCCCGTGGACCTCATCCGCCCCGCTGACGAAGAGGGGCAGTCCGCCCGGCGTCATCCGTGATCTGTTTCTCTCCCTTACCGATCACCCGCCACCCGCCGCACCCCCGCTCGGCTAGGTTTCCGGACGGCCCGAACTCCGGGTCTCACGAAGGGGGTTGAACCACTCGATGAAGCGTCACAGCACTGTCCCGCCCCGCCCGCTGCGCAAGGTCGCCGCAGTCGTCACGGCCACCACGGCGGCCGCCGCCATGACACTGGCGCTCGCTCCGTCCGCCGCCGCGGCCACCTATCGGTACGACTGCCGTCGCCTCGCGGGGGCGGGCTCGTACAGCAACCCTCTCTACCTGGGCAATGTGACGGGCCGGACCGTGGTGGCCGTGAACTGCCCGCCCCTGACGTCCGGCGCGGGCTACGCCAACC
>NZ_JBEPBI010000588.1:0-1326 GCF_040299045.1 Streptomyces sp. NPDC001027 | reverse complement strand
TGAGCTTCCCCCGAGATGCGGGATGTGTTGACAGAGGGTCAGATGGGTTTCATGAGAGGAGCCCAGACGATGCCTGCCCCGAGGAAGTACCCGCTGGAGTTGCGTGAGCGTGCGGTTCGGATGTACCGGGCCGCCGAGCCGAAGCCCGTCATCCGCCGCATGGCTGAGGAACTCGGCGTGCATCACGAGGCCCTGCGCAACTGGATCCGGCAGGCTGAGGCCGACGCCGGTGAGCGGGACGACCTGCTCACCACCGAGGAGAAGGAAGAGCTCGCCCAGCTGCGGCGCGAGGTGCGGGACCTGCGCCGGGCGAATGAGGTCCTGCGGACGGCCTCGGCTTTTTTCGCCGCTCAGCTCGACCCGACCCGGCCCAGGTGACAGCGCTCCTCGATGAGCATCCGCACCTGGGGGTAGAGCCCGTACTCCGGGAGCTGCACATCCCCTCCTCCACCTACTACCGGTGGCGGCGCGCGGAGAAAGAGCCGTGCGAGCGCATCCGCCGGGACGCCGAGCTGACCGGCAGGATCCGGCAGGTCCACGGGGACTCCGGCGGCGTCTACGGCTCGCCGCGCGTGCACGCCGTCCTCAAACGCGAGGGTGTGGCGATCGGCCGCAAACGGGTCGAGCGGCTCATGCGCGAAGCCGGCCTCGCCGGCATCAGCCCCCGCCGGACGGGCAGCTTCACCCGTCGTGACCCCGACGCAGACCTCGCCCCTGACCTGGTGCAACGCGACTTCACCGCCGACGAGCCGAACCGGCTGTGGGTGACCGACCTGACCATGATCCCCCCCCTGGAGGGACCCCTGTGGCTGTCGGCGATCCGGGACGCCTTCTCCCGCCGGGTGGTGGCCTGGGAGACCTCCGCCCGCGCGGACGCTGACCTGGTCCTCACCACCCTCGAGTACGCTCTCGCGTCCCGTGAGGTCGAGCCCGGACAACTGATCCATCATGCCGACCACGGCTGTCAGTACACGTCCATCAAGCTCACAACACGCCTGGTGCGAGCCGGAATTGAGGCGTCCATGGGGTCGGTCGGGGACTCGTACGACAACGCCCTGGCCGAGAACCTGTGGATGCTGATCAAGACCGAAGGGCTTCGCGGCCGGACCTTCACCACCCGGGCCGAGGCCAACCTCGCGCTCTTCGAGTACATCGACGGCTTCTACAACCCCCGCCGCATCCAGAAACGACTCGGCTACCTCAGCCCCATCGAGTTCGAGGAGAAGCACTACGCCAACCAGGCAACGGCTGAACAAGTGAACCTGAAACCACGTCAACCCGCCCTGACCAGCTAGTCAGCACCTCCCGCGCAGCGGGGGAACCTCA
>NZ_JBEPBI010000587.1:0-1336 GCF_040299045.1 Streptomyces sp. NPDC001027 | reverse complement strand
CAACCAGCTGCGCACCATGGGCGTCGGCATGGTCACCGCGGTCGGCAACCAGGTTTCCGCCGCCTCCGCCCGGACCGACGAGGACGACGAACTCACCGACGCGGCGACCGAGGAGGTCCGCGACGTCGTCCGCGCCGCCCTCGCGCTGGCCACCCTGTCCGGCATCCTCGGCGCGGTCGTCATCCTGATCCTGGGGCAGGCCGTCGCCTTCCTCGGCCAGGACCCCGAGGTCGTCGACACGGCCTGGCCGATCCTGCTCACGCTCGCACCCGGCCTCGTCCCCTGCCTGTGGTTCCAGACGATCCGCCAGTTCACGGTCGGCATGCGCCGGCCCCAGGCCCTGCTCCAGATCACCATCGCCTCGGTCGCCGTCAACGCCGCCCTCAACTGGAGCCTGATCCACGGCACATGGATCCTGCCGGAACTGGGCCTGCCCGGCGTCGGCGTCGCCACCTCGCTCGTGTACGCCCTGACCTGCCTGGCCCTGTACGCCTCCGCGCGCCGTGACCCCCGGCTAGCCCCCCTGCTGGACATCCGCATCTGGAAGGCCCGCCCGGCCACCCTGCGCAAGCTCACCGGTCTCGGCCTTCCCATCGCCGCCACCTACGGCTCCGAGGCCGGGTTCTTCTCCGTCGTCGCCCTGCTGATCGGCACCTTCGGCAGCGCCGCCCTGGCCGCCCACACCGCCGTCAACCAACTCATCTACATCGTCTTCCAGATAGCAGTCGGCCTGTCCCACGCAGCGTCCCTCAACGTCAGCCGCGAACTCGCCCTGGACCGGATCGCGGCGGCCCGCCGTATCAAGAACACGGCGCTGGCCTGCGCGGCGGCCGTGATGGCGGTGGTCGGCGTCGTCTACCTCACCGTCCCCGGCCTGGTCCTGCGCCCCTTCCTCGACCCGTCGGGCCACGACGGGGCGAGCGCGACGGACATCGCCACGAACCTCCTCCTGATCGCGGCCGTCCTGCAATTCTTCGACTGCGCCCAGAACATCGGCGTCGGACTGCTCCGCGGACTCGACGACACCAGGAGCGGCTTCCGCATCACCCTCATCGGCTACTGGCTCATCGGCCTGCCCGCCGCCTGGCTCCTCGGCGACCTCGCCGACCTGGAGACCGTCGGCGTCTGGCTCGGCCTCCTCACCGGCCTCGCCGCCACCGCCCTGCTCCTGCTACGCCGCTACAACCAGTCCCTGAGCCGTCGCACAGCCGAACAACCGGCCCTCGCCTGACGAAGATGACGGTCATCCGGCGGGCGGCACATGTCGACGCATTCAGGATGAGCGGTCGCTGGGGTGACGGCACCCGGATCTTCGTTCTGCCCACCTCGGTCCACA
>NZ_JBEPBI010000586.1:0-1338 GCF_040299045.1 Streptomyces sp. NPDC001027 | reverse complement strand
AGCCTCAGGGACGGGTCCATCGTCGAGCGCTTGAGCTTGCCCCGCATCTCCAGGTAGGGGAGCAGGGACTCCTCCAGGTCGTAGCGGTAGGTGGTGTTGTCGGCGTCGAAGACCGCGTACTCGCCCTGGTGGGCGTGGTCCGCGATGACCTGGCCGAGCTTCTCGGCGACCGGAGCGGGCCAGTGGCGCAGCTGGTCCGCCACGGCCTTCCCGTCCGGGCCCGCCGCCGTCGCTTCCTGGGGCGGCCACAGCCCCACGACGCTCGCGATCAGCAGCGCCGCGAGTGCGCTGCCCATCGCCGACAGACCGAACCGTCTTCCCCTGCGTGCTGCCATCTGGCCTCCCTGGTAACGAGGTCCGAACACCGGGCCGTCCGAACACCCCGTCAAACGCGGCAATCATGAACCCGCCATTGCTTGATACGCAACATGCTGCACGATACGAAATTCACCGAGGAGATTCCGGTCACCCGTCAGCCACGTCGCCCCGCAGGGACGACCGAACACGTTTGGCCGATCGTGTCCTTCGACGAGTGGACAGGCGAGACACTGATTGCCGGCCAGAGCCTTCCGGTCACACCTGACTGCGGGGACAACCGGGCTGGCCCCCGTACGTCCACAGATGCCCACGTCCCCGATCGCTCCGTCACTGCCCCCCCCACCTGGTCCAGCACGGCTTCGACCACGTCCCGGCGGTGGAGGCCGCAGACGACGCGACCGCAGCGCAGCTCGCGCCCGAGGCGGAGCAGCTGCCGGGATTACTGCCGGGCATCGCGGAACCGGTCGTCTTCCCCGCGACCGCACCGCCCGACGACTCCGACCCCTGCGCCCACGCCTTCGTCCTGGACGAGGTCGGCGTCACCTACCCGACGGCGATCCGCGAGTACGCCACGCACGCCCCCGCGACTGCCGCGCCGGGGATAGCCCACACCATCGCGCACTTCGTCGGCCGGATCCTCGCCAACGCCCCCACGGACGCCATCCAGGCTCTGCAGGCGCTGCGCGATGAACAGGCGGCGCGGGCCCGTTGACAGGCCGCACGACGAGCCGATCGCAGTGGTGGCTCTGTCGTAAGCGTTCACGGCGCGGGCGAAGCAACCGCCCGGTGCGGGTCGTGACCGCTCTCGCCGACCAGGACCCGCCAGTGGTGGAGAACGTGGCGGTTCTGCACCGCTGACCGCACCACCGCCGACGGCCTTCTACGATCCGGTGTACGGATCCCGAGCTGCTGGAACGGATCACCGCGCGGCGTGCGGAACTCGACGAACTCGAAGAACAGCTGTCCGAGCAGCCGGCGGAGGTCCGGGCCCCAGGCGGGCGGCCGGGCGGTGATGACGAT
>NZ_JBEPBI010000585.1:0-1341 GCF_040299045.1 Streptomyces sp. NPDC001027 | reverse complement strand
CGAAGGCCTCGACGTCGCCGACCTTGGCGCCCTCGTCCAGCAGGTCGTAGTCGACCATGGCGCCGATGGTGGCGCCCTCGGGGGTGCCGGTGCCGGACTGGTAGTAGTCGTGGGCGGGCGGGCCGAAGGCGATCGACCCCTTGGGCTCGACCCCGACGATCCGCACCCCGGGCACGGACTTGCGCAGTTCGCCGCCGGTACCGAAGAGTCCGCCGCCGGTCCCCACAGCGCCGATCAGTATGTCGATACGGCCCTCCAGGGCGGCGTGGAGTTCATGCGCCACGGGCCGGTAACCGTCGCCGTTGGCCGGGTTGTTGTGCTGTTCGGTGAAGTAGGCGTTGTCGCTCTCGGCGGCCAGTTTCTCGGCGAACTCCTCGCGGGCGGCCGTGGCCAGCTCCTCGTCGCCGTCCTCGGCGATGTAGACGAGTTCGGCGCCGAGGGCCTTCATGCCGCGCAGTTTGTCGGCGGCGGCGTGATGGTCGACGACCGCGGTGAAGGTGTAGCCGCGCTCGGCCGCGATGACGGCGAGGCCCAGGCCGGTGTTGCCGGAGGTGGACTCGACGATCCGGCCGCCGGGGCGCAGCAGGCCGCGGTCCTCGGCGTCGAGGACCATCTGCCGGGCCATACGGATCTTCGAGGTGCCGGTGGGGTTGAACTGCTCGAGTTTGAGCAGCAGTCGGCTGCCGGTGTCGGTACGGCACAGCTCGAAGAGCGGGGTGTGGCCTATCAGGTCGGAGACACGCCTGACCACAGCGGGACGCGAAAGCGCCTTGTCCATCGGATGGCTCCAGGTTTCGGGGGGAGAGTCAGGCGAGTGGGTGGCGGTCGAACCGCCAGCGGGTCGTGCCGCCGGCGCTGTCGAGGACGACCTTCGGGGGGAGCGGAAGTTCGTGGAAGGGGGACTCGTTGGAGTCCATCTGGTATCCGGCGGTGTTGGGGTAGACGAGCAGGTCGCCGAGGGCGGGGCGGACGGGGAAGCGCACCTTGCGCCAGGTGACCATGTCGGACTCCAGGCAGGTGGCGCCGCCGACGCAGGCGGCGTACGGCTCGTCCCCCACCGAGCGAGGGGTCGTGGGCAGCAGCACCGGATCCGGCAGGTACTCGCTGTCGAACCACTGCTCGGACAGGCTGAGGCTGGTGCCGTCCACGGTGACGATGCCGTAGCCGTCGTGGTCCTTCACGCCCTGCACGCGGAACACCGTGCACCCGGCCCGGTCCAACAGCGCCCGCCCGGGCTCCAGCAGGAGCTTCACCCCGGCCTCGCGCAGTCGCTCGGCCAGACGGTGTGCCCCGAGGACGGCCCGCAGGGCGTCCGCGCCCGCCACGGGCGAGTGGTACGGG
>NZ_JBEPBI010000583.1:0-1349 GCF_040299045.1 Streptomyces sp. NPDC001027 | reverse complement strand
CCAGGGCTTCGGCGTAGTCGGCTGACGCCCGCTTCCTGACGGATGACCAGATTGGGTGGGGTCGGGTGCAGAACAGGCACGGCCGCCCCGTGATCATGGAGTTCTCTACGCTCTGTGATCCTGGGAAGTCCGTGCCTGCCGACGCATCATCTCTGATCCCCCCTGCCCTGGACCAACTCGGCCCCCGTCCGGGAGCCGCCCCCAGGGAGATCCCCGACCTGCTGGAATGCCTCGCGCAGGTCCCCGATCCACGCGATCCTCGCGGAGTACGGCATCCGCTCGCCGCGGTGCTGGCCCTGACCGCCTGCGCGGTCCTCGCCGGCGCGAGGTCTCTGCTGGCGGTGAGTGAATGGGTGGCCGATGCCCCCGAAGGACTCCTCGAGCGGCTCGGTATCCGCGTCGACCCACTCTTCCCGAAACGCTCCTGGCCTGCGGAAACAACGATCCGCAGAGTCCTGGCCCGAATCGACGCAAACGCCCTGGACCGGGCCGTCGGGGCCTGGCTTGCCGGCCGGCGGCAGGACGCGGGCGGATTGAGGGCGCTGGCCGTCGACGGGAAGTCACTGCGGGGCGCCGCCCGCGCCAAGGGCCGGAGAGTCCATCTTCTGGCCGCCTGCGACCACGTCGGCGGGCTGGTCCTAGCGCAAATGGACGTCGGTGAGAAGACCAACGAGATCACTCGGTTCCGACCTCTGCTGGACACGGTGCCCGACCTGTCCGGCACCGTCGTGACCAGCGATGCCCTGCACACTCAAACCGACCACGCCACCTATCTGCGCGGGCGGGACGCCCACTACATCGTGATCGTGAAGCGCAACACGAAGAAGCTCCGCGCGCAGCTCAAATCCCTTCCCTGGAAGCAGATTCCGCTCCAGGACCGCATCCGCACGACCGGGCACGGACGCTGTGAGATCCGCAGGCTGAAGGTCTGCACGGTGAACAACCTGCTCTTCCCCGGTGCCCGTCAGGCCGTCCAGATCGTCCGCCGCCGCGTGAATCACACGACCGGGAAGATCAGCCTCAGGACCGTCTACGCGGTTACCAGCCTCGTCGCGGAACAGGCCCCGCCCGCCCGGCTCGCCCAACTGATCCGCGGGCACTGGACGGTCGAGGCCCTGCACCACGTCAGAGACGTCACCTTCGCCGAGGACGCCTCCCAGTTGCGGACCGGCAACGCACCCCAGGCGATGGCGACTTACAGAAACCTCGCGATCGGAGCCCTCCGTCTCGCCGGCGTCCGCAACATCGCCGCCGGCCTCCGCCACACAGCCAGGGACCAAACCCGCACCCTCGCCCATCTCGGCCTCACATGATCAAAAAGGACGAGGTCTGACTATGCCGAAGCCCTG
>NZ_JBEPBI010000582.1:0-1355 GCF_040299045.1 Streptomyces sp. NPDC001027 | reverse complement strand
TCCTGAGCACGGACCGGAGCCGCGTTCATCTCCTGCGTGAAGGTGCCGTCCGGGTTGGCGAACAACTGCGTGGACTCGGACGTCTTCGCCGTCACCTCCACGCGCTCACCGGTCTTCGCCGCCCGCGCGCCGGCCTTCGACTCAGGAGTGGTGTCGGCCTTCGCCGAGGCCGCCCCCTTCTCGTCGGCGAACGCCGGAGTCGCCGTGAAGCCGATGGCCGGAACCGCACCCCCCAGGAGAGCGACGGCTATCGCGCCGCTTCCGATCGCCCGGCGCCAATCGCGCCGACGTCTGTGCGTCAACACACCCCACCCGTTCTCTTAGATTCTTCTTACAATCGGTGATCATGGATGGCTCGAACACGCTGGGTCAACAGTGTCCTGCGTCACTCGGAGAGCGCGGCGTCACCAGGACGAACGGCGCCGGATGCCGCGTGAGCGCCACACATCTGCGCTCAACTCGAATGTTTTTCAAGCCAGTTCGCCCGAAAGGACGACGACCTCGCCAGCGCCGCGACGCGCCTGCCTGGGCCCGCGCCGGTGAGCGCATGGACCTTCGGACACGGCCAGACCTCGGCCGACTGCCCGTCAACGACACCACGACGCCGACCACTTCGCCGGTGCGCAACAGCCCACACGAGAAGGACGTGGAGATCGCGGGCGGCGCGTCGGCCGTGCGTCAGTGTCTCGCGGCGGGACTGCTCGACGAACTGGTGCTGCACCTGGCGCCCGCCGTGCTCGGCGCGGGAGAGCGTCTCTTCGACGATCTCGCCGAGCTGGCCTTCACGCCCACCGAGGTGATCTCTTCGCCCACGATCACCCACCTGCGCTATCGCATTGCTCGACACGGGTGACGTCTGCACCGGCGAGTTCGCCGTGCCGCACGGCCGGAGCGGCGCCGACGACGAAAAAACGTGCTCGCCGCCGGAGAGCGCATGGGAGTCTGTCGGGTACGTGCGGTGCGTGCGGAAGAGGGGGGAGGGCTCCCCTTACAGGGGGGTTCTCATGAAGTCGACCACGTCGCTGCGGCGGACGACTCGCCGCCTCCTCACGGTCGTTGCGGCCGGCGTGGCATTGGCCGGCGTCTCGGGGTGCACGGTGCCCGTCGACGCCGTCGCCGGCATCTCCGTGACCGACGACGGGCGTCTGCTCGGCGTCATGATGGTGTGCGGGCATCGGATCGACGGCGCGACGCTCTACGTCGACGGCGCCGATGCCGACGAGGAGACGGCGGTCGGCTCATGGACGGCTGACAGCCCTCTCCGTGCCGGCTTCGCTGTTGTTGGTACATCCGGCTATCAGAACGTGCGGAAAGGCGAGTCAGGTAGCTGTGGGGCGGTGAGGGCCGCCCTGGAG
>NZ_JBEPBI010000581.1:0-1355 GCF_040299045.1 Streptomyces sp. NPDC001027 | reverse complement strand
CGCTGGTCCGGCGGGACGACCACCAGGGTCGCGCCGGTCAGCAGGGCCATGAACCACTCCCACGCGAACGCGTCGAAGCCCACCGAGGCGAACTGGCCCACCCGCGAACCCGGACCAACGCCCAGCAGACCACTGTGGCCCGCCCGCATACTCGCCACACCCGCGTGCGAGACCAGCACGCCCTTCGGCCGCCCCGTGGAACCCGAGGTGTAGATCACGTACGCCGGAAGCGACGGCACCGGCCCCGGCCCGACCAGCGCGCCACCCTCCAGACCCGCCAGGGCGGCCACGACCTCGGGGTCGTCCAGCAGCACCGCACGGGGCACCACGCCCGCAGTACCACTCGCAGCCAGCAGCACCCCCGGCCTCGCATCGGCCACCATGTAGGCGACACGCTGCGCCGGATACTCGGGATCGATGGTCATGTACGCCCCACCGGCCTTCAGCACACCGAGCACCGCCACCAGCAGCTCGACACCACGCTCCAGGCACACCCCCACCACCGACTCCGGGCCCACACCCCGGCCGACCAGGAACCGGGCCAGACGGTTCGCCCGCGCATCCAGCTCGGCATACGACAGCTCCGTGCCCCCGGACACCACAGCCACCGCCTCCGGAGTACGCGCGACCTGCGCGGCGAACAGCTCCGGCACGGTCAACGGGGCGACCTCGACCGCCGTGTCGTTCCACACCGTCAGCATCTGGTGCGCGGTGACCTCGTCGAGGACCTGTACCGCGCTCAGCGGCTGCTCGGTGCTGCCGTCCAGGGCCGCCTCCAGGGCGGTGACCAGGCTCTCGGCGGCGGTGCACACCAGCCGTCCCACGGCGTGGGGGTCGACGCCCGCCACCGCGTCCACGGCCAGTGCGATGGACTCGCCGTCGTCGTCCACGGACACGGCGAGGGGGTAGTTGGTGCGCTCGCGCGAGAACCGTGCCTCGAAGCCCTCGAAGCCGCGGTTGCGGTCGTCCCGCTCCCGCTCGGATCCGCCGGGGTTGTGGCGGTAGTTGAACAGGGCGGTGAACAGCGGCGTGTCGCCCGCCAGTCCGCTGGTCCGCTGGGCCAGGGCGAGGGATGCGTGCTCGTGCTCCAGCAGCTCGGCCAGCTGGTCCCGCATGGCCGAGACGGCCTCGAGCGCGCCCAGCTCAGCGGTGCGCAGCCGGACCGGCAGCGTGTTGATGAACGGGCCGGGGATCCGGTCGGCGCCGGCGCCGGCGTTCATCCGGCCGAACAACACGGTGCCGAAGACCACGTCGGCCCTTCCCGAGACCGCCGCCAGGGTCCGCGCCCACGCGACGTGCAGCACGGTCGCCGCACTCGTGCTCAGCCGGCGAGCGACCGCGCGCAGTCGCGCGTG
>NZ_JBEPBI010000580.1:0-1364 GCF_040299045.1 Streptomyces sp. NPDC001027 | reverse complement strand
TGGAGAGCGTCGGCCTGCCGGCCGCCTTCGCCGACCGCTACCCGCACGAACTGTCCGGCGGCCAGCGCCAGCGCGCCGCCATCGCCCGCGCCCTGGCATCCGACCCGGACGTGCTGTTCTGCGACGAGATCACCTCCGCCCTCGACGCGGACACCGCCATCGCCGTCATGGACCTGCTGACCGACCTGCGGGACCTGCGCGACCTGTCCCTGGTCCTCGTCAGTCACGACCTGCGCCTGGTCGCCGACCGGACGGACTCGCTGGTCGTGATGTCCGAAGGGCACGTGGTCGAGTCAGGTCCCACGGCACAGCTGTTCAGCACACCCGCACATCCCGTTACGGCCGCGCTGGCGACCGGAATCGCACTGGGCGGCTGACGCACCGCAGCGCCGACGGTTCGTGGTGACGCGTCCCATCGTCTGCGGTTCCCTCTGGGCCCGGAGATGCTCGCAGGCCACGGTCTCGCGACACTCCGGGCTTCGGAACGAGCCGTTGATCCGAACACAAGAGCCTGACCGGCAGCTGCAGGCCCTGCACGACGTGCTCGCCCGAGACCTGCCGGCCGCCGCTCACTCCCTCGCCAGCAGTTGGGCCGGGGCGATACGGGACATGGCCCGGATCGGGATGGAGAGCACACCGCAGACCAGGCCGACCCCGGCCAGGGTCGCCAGAAGGGCTGCGCCGCTCATCGTCAACAGCCGCCCGTCCCAGAGTCCCTGACCGATCGTCAAGACTGTGGCCAGTCCCATGACGGCTCCCGTGACGCCGCCCAGCAGGGCGAGGCCGGCCCCCTCGTACAGGGCGAGGCGACCGAGTTCGCGCCTCGACCAGCCGGTGGCGCTCAGTACGGCGAGGTCGGCGGCCCGCTCCCGCTGCGAGAGGACCAGCACGTCCACGGCCCCGGCCGCGCCGAGCACCAGCGACAGGGCGACACTGAGGTAGTCGGCGGTGCGGGCCTGGGCTACGACGGCGTTGCCCAGCAACGAGCCGGCCACCTCGCCGCGGAAGGCGAGGGTGAGCGAGAGCAGCACGGTGAACGCGGCCACGCCCAGCGCCAGTCCGGCCGCGCCGAGCACGGTCCGGCCAGGGGCGCGCAGCAGGTTGCGCAGCGCGAGTCCGGTCACCGAGCGGACGGCGACCGCGCGTCGGACACCGGTGACCGGGGGTGTGACGGCGTCCAGCGGCTGCACCCGGGTCGCCCGCAGGGCGGGCAGCGCGCCCGCGGTCAGCGCGAGCAGCAGGGCGACGGGCAGTACGAGGGCCGCCTTCGCCGCCGAGGTGGGCAGGCCGAGCAGGGCGCCCAGGCCGTAGGCGAGGAGGGCGCCGAGAGTGCCCGCGGCCAGCCCGATCACCGCGAGTTCGCC
>NZ_JBEPBI010000579.1:0-1383 GCF_040299045.1 Streptomyces sp. NPDC001027 | reverse complement strand
GTCCTCTTCGAGGTCGTTGAGGCGCTCGTCGTGCCGCGCGAGTGTCTTTCCCTTGTCGTTGAGTCGTGCCTCGTGCTGGTTGAGGGTGCCTTCGTGCTGGTCGAGGCGCTGGTCGTGGCGCGCGAGCGTGGCGGTGAGCATCCCCTCGATGCGCGCGACGATGATGCGGAGGTCGAGCTCCTCCCCCGTCATCGGCATTGTCATGCCCGCTTAGGGGTCGGGATCTCGCCGCGGGTGCCCTTGAGCGGCCTGAGGCCGTTCATCGCCCGGCGTGTGTTGACCATGTTGAGTGCGCTGTCCCACTCTGCCTGCGTGACGCTCTGCGGGTCGCCCCAGAGCTTGCGCTCGTTTCGCGAGATGTCCGGGCCTTGGACGTGGAAGGTGAGTTCCCCGACCGCGGCGCGGCGGGTCTCGTCGTTCTTGTCGTCGGTGTTGTAGATCGTACGCATGGTGATGTCTCCTTGCCTCTTGGCCTTTCTCTTCGCGGGGATGGGCTGGCCGTAGCGGCGGTCGCGACTACGGATGTACTCGAAGTGGTGGTCCTCGCCGGGGATGTAGAGCCGGTTCCGAATGAACCCGTTCTCGGCGAGGATCGCGAGCACGTCCGGGTCGGTCCAGTCATCCGAGTCGAGGGCGGTCCCCTTGGTGTGGATCGCGAGCGGTTCGGACGGGTGGAGCGCCTTCGAGTGCCCCGGGTGCGGGCCGCGACCCGTGACGTACGCCTGCCACGAGTTGTACATGCGAAGCTGCGTTGCCCAATCGCGCAACGTCGAGTTCGTATCGATCTCGCGCCCGAGCTGCGCCTCAGCCCGGCGGAACGCCTTGGCCGCGTCTGGCGTGAACTGCACACCCGGCCGGATGGTGTCGATGACGAGACCGCCCATCATGCGCCCCTTGCTTCGAGGGCTTGGATGCGTTGGGCGAGGAGGTCGACGGCCTGGTGGAGCTGCGCGTTCTGCACCATGAGGAGGCCTAGGAAGTCGATACTGTCGGGCACCGGGTTGCCGTCGTCATCACGGACCAGCTGCGTGGTCGTGGTGTCCGTGGAGGCGTCGTAGAGCGTCTCGGTCTGGTAGACCACGAACGGCTGCTGATCGTCGTTCTCGTTGAGCCGTTCGGCGATGTACCCGTACTTCCAGGCGCCGTCACCGTGGCGCATCTGATACCGCACCAGGGACGGCCACACGTCGCCGAGGGATGCGGGATCGATCTCGCTGATGAACTTCTTGTACCGCTCGCTCGACGCGCCACGCGAGATCCGCCCGTCGCTGTTGATGTACGCGACGGAGTATCCGCTCGTGTCGGGTCCGCCGGCGGAGTAGATCGGGACGGTCGCTCCGGGGCCGATGCGAGCGTTGAGGTAGTCGACGCCGACGAGGCCAG
>NZ_JBEPBI010000578.1:0-1412 GCF_040299045.1 Streptomyces sp. NPDC001027 | reverse complement strand
GTCGAAGGGGCCGAACCGGGCGACACCCTGGTCGTCGACGTCCTGGACATCGTCCCGGGCCCTGTGGGCTTCGTGGCCTCGCAAGGCGGATTCGGTCCGCTTCTGGGGACGAAGTACCCCGAGCTCGGCGAGCCGTTCACCGAGACTGTCGAGCATCGCGCCGGCGAGAGCGGAACGACCGCCGACGGCACGGGGCACCTGAGCAACGGAACGAGCTGGCCCCTCGAGCCGCACATCGGTTGTCTGGGCGTCGTCCCCCAGCGGCCCGAGCAGGGTCACGACACCTTCACGATGCAGACCCGCTTCGGAGGCAATCTCGACGCGTTGGACATCAAGAAGGGCCACCGCATCTACTATCCCGTCGCGCATGAAGGCGCACTGCTGTACGCAGGCGACGTACAGGCGAGCCAGGCCACCGAGTTCGTGGGTTCCGCGGACGAATGTGAAGCCGACGTCACTCTTGCGTGCGGGGTCATCAAGGGAAAGCAGCCTCCCTTCGTTCGCATCGAAAGCCCCACCCATCTGATCCAACTCGCCTCCCAGCGACCTTGGGAGGACGCCGTCAGGCAGGCGCACCTGTGGCTGCTCGATTGGCTCGTCGAGGACTACGGCGTCGACCCGCGGAAGGCGATCACCCACTTCAACGGCAATCCCGACGTGCAAGTCCGGGTCTACTGCACGTACCTCGGAGAAAAGACGAAGGGCTGTGTCGGTGTCCGATTCCCCAAGGAGGCCCTGCAAAGTTCTCGGCGATGACTTTCGTCATCTTTCTCGCGTCATCCGTGTGGTACGTGCAGGTCTAGTGAACCGACACAAGGTCAGGGAATCGATTTCGATTCGATCTAGACCGCAGCATTTCTGATCCTGTTGAGAAAGTAGGTCGATCCCATGATGCGCACCAGAGCACTCACCGCCCTGGCCACAACACTCGTCCTTGCCGCATCCGCCACGGCATGCGGCAGCGGTGACACCTCGGCTGCCAGCGGTAGCGGCGGCGGCGGCAAAGGCGGCGGCAAGCTCGTCGTCGGCGTCAGCAACACCCTTGCCGGCAACGGATGGCGCGAGGAACTGATCTGTTCGATCAAGGCTGAGGCACTCGCCAGCGGTGTTGTCTCCAAGGTCGTGACTGTGAGCAAGAACGGCGGACCGACCGACCAGATCCAGGATCTCCAGAACCTCGTGTCGCAGGGAGTCAACGTCCTCATCGTCAATCCGTCCGACCCGGAGAAGCTCAACTCGATCATCGCCGAGGCCAGCAAGCAGGGCATCACGGTGGTGGCCGTCGACTCCGGCGTCACCGCGCCCGAGGCGCACGTCGTGACCAACGACCAGGTCGCGTGGGGCAAGCTCGAGATGCAGGCGCTCGCCAAGATGATCGGCGGCAAGGGCGACATCCTGTACATGCGTGGAAT
>NZ_JBEPBI010000577.1:0-1416 GCF_040299045.1 Streptomyces sp. NPDC001027 | reverse complement strand
CGGGCGCGCCCCGGCCCGCGCACCGGCCGCTTCCGTGGCCGGCCATCCGTCACCTATCTAGGAGGCATCGCGACACCGTGATCGTCCGTTCGTTCAAGGACATCGAGGGCACCGACCGGCATGTGCGGGCGGCGTCCGGCACCTGGGAGAGCAAGCGCATCGTCCTGGCCCGGGAACGGGTCGGATTCTCGCTGCACGAAACGATTCTGTACGCGGGCACCGAGACGTCGATGCACTACGCGAACCACGTCGAGGCCGTCGTCTGCGTCGAGGGCGAGGCCGAGCTGACCGACCACGAGAGCGGGCTGACGCACACCGTCACGCCCGGGACCATGTACCTCCTCGACGGGCACGAGCGGCACACGCTGCGCGTCAAGGAGGACTTCCGCTGCCTCTGCGTGTTCAACCCGCCGGTGACCGGACGGGAGGACCACGACGAGAACGGCGTCTACCCCCTGCTGACCGAACCCGAGGAGGCGCAGGCATCGTGACCACGCTCACCGATCTCTACCCCACCCGTGGCGCCGCCGAGGTGTCCGTCCCCCGCCGCGACCCCGTCGTCTGGGGCTCCCCCGACGCCCCAGGACCGATCCCGCCCGCCGACCTGCACGCCTACGAGCGCGACGGCTTCCTCACCGTCGACCGGCTGATCGGCGACGACGAGGTCGCCGTGTACCGGCGCGAGCTCGAGCGACTCGTCGCCGACCCGGAGGTCCGGGCGGACGAGCGGTCGATCGTCGAGCCGCGCTCGCAGGAGATCCGGTCCGTCTTCGAGGTGCACAGGATCAGCCAGGTGTTCGCCGCGCTGGTCCGTGACGAGCGGGTCGTCGGGCGGGCCCGGCAGATCCTGGGGTCGGACGTGTACGTCCACCAGTCGCGGATCAACGTCAAGCCGGGCTTCGGGGCCGGGGGCTTCTACTGGCACTCCGACTTCGAGACCTGGCACGCCGAGGACGGCCTGCCGAACATGCGGACGGTGTCCGTGTCGATCGCGCTGACCGAGAACCTCGACACCAACGGCGGGCTCATGATCATGCCGGGCTCGCACCGGACGTTCCTCGGCTGCGCCGGGGCCACGCCGAAGGACAACTACAAGCAGTCGCTGCAGATGCAGGACGCGGGCACGCCGTCCGACGAGGCGCTGACCTCGATGGCCGACGACCACGGCATCAGGCTGTTCACCGGCAGGGCCGGCTCGGCGACCTGGTTCGACTGCAACTGCATGCACGGGTCGGGCGACAACATCACGCCGTACCCGCGCAGCAACGTCTTCATCGTGTTCAACAGCGTGGAGAACACGGCGGTGGAGCCGTTCGCGGCGCCGATCCGCCGACCGGAGTTCATCGGGGCCCGGGACTTCACCGCGGTGCGATGAGCCGCCGCCGACGAGCTGCCGCCCGGCCCCCTGACGCCGGG
>NZ_JBEPBI010000576.1:0-1421 GCF_040299045.1 Streptomyces sp. NPDC001027 | reverse complement strand
TCATGCTCCAGCAACTCCGCCAGCTGGTCGCGTATCGCCGACACCGCGTCCAGAACACCGAGCTCATCCGTCCGCACCCGCACCGGCAGCGTGTTGATGAGCGGCCCGGGGACGCGGTCGGCGCCCAGGCCGGCGTTCATCCGCCCGAAGAGGATGGTGCCGAAGACCACGTTGTCGCGGCCGCTGAGCACCGCGAGGGCCCGGGCCCACGCCACATGCAGGACGGTCGCGGCAGACACGCCGAGCCGGCGGGAGACCTCGCGCAGCCGTGCCTCGGCGGCGGGTGTGAACGGTACGACCTCGCGCACCACGTCGGCGCCGACTCCGCGGACGTCCACCAGACCGTACGGCGCCGTCGGTTCAGTGACGTCGCCAAGCAGTTCGGCGAAGTAGCGCTCGTGGGAGGTTTCGTCAGCGGCGGCGCCACGGGCGTGGGCCACGAAGGTACGGAAGGGCAGCGGCTCGGGCAGTTGGTCGCCCCGGCCCGTGAGGAAGGCCTGGATCTCGCTCAGCAGCGTCTCCAGCGCGGCGTGGTCCTGCACCAGGTGGTGGACGCGCACCAGGCCCAGCCAGCGGTCACCGCCGGGGACTGCGGTTGCGTGGACCGTGATCAGCGGCGCCCGGTTGAGGTCCATCGCGGAGCCGACGGATGCGACCAGCTCGGCCACCGGGTCGGTACTCTGCGGGTCCAGCCTCACCTCGGTGACCGGCAGTTCGGCGTTGCGCCACACCACCTGGACCGGTCGGTTCAGGCCCTCCCAGACGAAGGAGGTGCGGAAGATGTCGTGCCGGTCGATCACGCTCTGCAGCGCGGCCGCGAAGTCGTCCAGGCGCTCGCGTGAGCCGAACTCCAGCACGGAGGGAAGCACATAGGCGTCGTCGCCGCCCTCGGCGAGGAGATGGTGGAAGAGCAGGCCCTCCTGGAGCGGGGCAAGCGGATAGACGTCCGCGATGTTGGCTGCGCCGCCCTCCACCGTGGCGACGACCCGCTCGATCTCCTCTGCCGTCAACTCGACCAGCGGAAGCATCTCCGGCGTGATCACCGTCGCGCCCGCCGGAATCAGGTTCTCCGGCACCACGACCTGCCGGGCATCCGAAGCCAGCGCCAGCCCAGCCGGCGTCGGCGTCTGGAACAGCGCCCGCACCGACAGCGACACACCCCGCCGACGCAGCACCTCCACCAACCGGATCCCCAGCAGGGAATGGCCGCCGAGACGGAAGAAGTCGTCGTCCACACCGACGCTCTCCAGACCCAGCACCTCGGCGAACGCCGCGCAGACCACCTCCTCACGCACACTCGCCGGAGCACGACCCGAGCCGGTGGAATACTCCGGCGCGGGCAGGGCCTTGCGATCCAGCTTGCCGTTCACCGACAACGGCAGCTCATCCAGCACCACGACAGCCGACGGCACCATGTACTC
>NZ_JBEPBI010000575.1:0-1426 GCF_040299045.1 Streptomyces sp. NPDC001027 | reverse complement strand
CTAGTGTGATGCGCCTGAAATGGCGACTCTAAATCTGTATGCTTTTTTCATGGCGTCTCGGGGTCCTCGTGCTGTCGAAGTCGTGCTGTCCGTCGAGGAGCGTGCGGAGTTGTCGCACTGGGCGGGCGGCGCGGTCTCGCCTCGCGTGGCGGAGCGGGCCCGGATCATCCTGGCCTGTGCGGACGGGGCGTCAAACACCACTGTGGCAGCGGGCTTCGGGGTGAGTACGGAGACGGTGCGCAAGTGGCGCTCGCGGTTCGTGGCCCGGCGGATGGCGGGCCTGGTTGACGAGCCGCGGCCGGGCCGGCGCAAGCCGGAACTGGTGCTCTCCGAAGCTGAGCGTGCGGAGTTGACGCGCTGGGCGCGACGGGCGAAGACCGCGCAGTTCCTGGCCCTGCGGGCGAGGATCGTGCTGCGGTGCGCGGAAGGCGGAACGAACAAGGAGATCGCCGCCGAACTCGGCGTCTCGCACGGAACGGTGAACCGCTGGCGGTCGAGGTTCATCCGCTTGCGGCTGGACGGGCTGACCGACGAGCCGCGTCCCGGCCGGCCGCCCTCGATCCTGCTGGACCAGGTCGAGGACGTGCTCACCGCGACCTTGGAGTCCACCCCGGGCAGAGACACGCACTGGTCGCGGGCGTCGATGGCCCAACACTCCGGCCTGTCAAAGTCCACCATCGGGCGGATCTGGAAGAAGTTCGACCTCAAGCCGCATCTGCAGGATGCCTTCAAGCTCTCCACCGACCCGCAATTCGTCGCCAAGGTCGTCGACGTCGTCGGCCTGTACCACCACCCGCCCGAGAAGGCGGTCGTGCTCTGCGTGGACGAAAAGAGCCAAATCCAGGCGCTGGACCGCTCCCAGCCCGTACTCCCGATGATGCCGGGCATGCCCGAGCGTCGCACGCACGACTACTACCGGCACGGCATCACCAGCCTGTTCGCCGCCTTCAACATCGCCGATGGCACTGTCATATCGGCACTGCACCGACGCCACCGGGCGATCGAGTTCAAGAAGTTCCTGACCCGGATCGACAAGGCGGTGCCCGCCGGACTCGATGTCCACCTGGTCTGCGACAACTACGCCACCCACAACACCGCGGAGATCAGGACGTGGCTGGGCAAACACCCCCGCTTCCACGTCCATTTCACCCCCACCGGCTCCTCCTGGATGAACCAGGTCGAGCGGTGGTTCGGCCTCCTGACCGACAAGCTGATCCGCCGCGGCGTCCACACCTCCGTGAAGGCCCTCGAGCAAGACATCACCGCATGGATCGACACCTGGAACGAAAACCCACGGCCCTTCACCTGGACCAAGACCGCCGACGAGATCCTCAACTCGCTCGCCGACTACCTCACCAAAATCAACCCACCAACCACCAATACCTAACAGCAACTTAGAGTCGCCATTTCAGGCGCATCACACTAG
>NZ_JBEPBI010000574.1:0-1432 GCF_040299045.1 Streptomyces sp. NPDC001027 | reverse complement strand
GGCGACTCGGCCTCCTCGTGGTTCATCGGTCACGCCCAGACGTCCGGCGGACGGCGCATCGCCGTGGCCGTCCGCGTGGAGGGGCTGCCCTCCACGGCGGGCGCGGACGACGACGGCGGCGGGCGTGCGGCGGCGCAGGTGGCAACGAAGATCCTCGCCGAGATCGGCGGTTGAGTCGGCCGGCCGAGTCACCGGCACGAGCGCGGGCAGGCAGGCCGTTTCACCGGCACGAGCGCGGGCCGGCGGGCCGGATGGTCTGTCCCCGTCGGGGCGGTCCGTCCCGCGCGGGCGACGGCCGCCGGTCGGTCACGGCGTTCTGGGCAGCGGCCGGACGGTTCGCCAGCGTGGGGCGTCGTCGTCGGGGACGTCCGGGGAGGGGAAGTGGAACGGCACCCCGAGGAAGTCGGCCAGGGACCGGCCCGCCGCACCGGCTGCCGCGCCCGGCGCGGGCCCGCCTCGGAGGCGGTGGACGATGGCCAGGTCGGCTTCCCCGCGCGGGCCGTCGTCCAGGACGGCGACCAGCACCACGAACCAGTCGTGGAAGGTGTCGCCGTCCCACAGGGCCTCGATCGCCACCACCCGGCCCTGCAGCGCCGCTGCGCGGGCCGCGAGTGAGGGAGTGTCGAGCGGGTCGGGAGACTGGTACTGCACGCGGTCACCCAGGGCCGCGTAGCGGGCGTGAACCACCTGCTCCGCCTCCCGCAGGCCCAGCTCCAGGGGGCACAGGGCGTCCCACACGGCCTTGACCGCCGTCAGCCGACGGTCGCGCAGCACCGCGGCGTCGACCTCCCGGCGGGTCTGTTCCTCCAGGTAGGCCCACCATCCGCTCATCGGGCCGCCTGCCCGGGTCCCCTGCCGTGCGTCATGGGCCAAAGGTACGGCAGCCTGCCGCTGTCGGAACGTCCTCGTGCGAGGTCCGCGCCCGTCAGGCGGTGCTGAGCATGCCCTCGCGCAGACGGGTCAGCAGACGGGAGATGAGCCGGGAGACGTGCATCTGGGAGACGCCGAGGCGTTCGCCGATCTGGGCCTGGGTGAGCTCCTCGACGAACCGCCAGTGGATGATCTTGCGGTCGCGTTCGTCGAGTTCGGCGATCATCGGGGCGAGCGCGTGGAAGTCCTCGATCAGGCCCAGGGCGGCGTCCTCGTCACCGATGAAGTCCGCCAGCGCGGCCTCGCCGTCCTCGCTGCCGTTGATCGCCGCGTCCAGGGACGCCGACGTGTAGCCGTTGGAGGCCAGCTGTGCCTCGACGACCTCGTGCTCCGGCAGGCTCATCAGCTCGGAGAGCTCCCTGGTGGTCGGCGTACGGCCGAGGCGGCTGCGCAGTTCCTCCTTGGCACGGGCGAGCTGCACCCGCGCCTCCTGCAGCCGGCGCGGCACATGGACCGCCCAGGTGGTGTCCCGGAAGAACCGCTTGATCTCGCCCACGATGTA
>NZ_JBEPBI010000573.1:0-1450 GCF_040299045.1 Streptomyces sp. NPDC001027 | reverse complement strand
CCGGCCTGACGGCCGGACAGCCCTCACCAAGATCTTCATCAGCCTTCTAGCCGACCTCGACGCCCTTCGTGCCGATGTGGAAGATCTTGTGGCTGTCGCGGGTCATGTCGACGATGAGCTTGGTGGTGTCGCCGCCGCCCCAGGTGAGCGTGACGACGGCCTCCGTGTAGTTCGCCGTGCCGTTGTCGGTGACCTTCCACGCGAGCGGGACGTTCTGCGCCTGAAGGACGCCGTTGGCGTGGTTCGTGACCTCCCAGGCATTCAACTCCTTCTGGAAGGCGGGCGTGAGGTAGTGCTTGCGGAGATCGTCGGCGAGCTTGCCGTCCTCGTCGATCACCGCGTCGATGTACGCGCCGTAGAAGTCGGCGATGCGCGTGATGTTGTCGGACGGCTTCCCGCTGACGGTGCGCGGGCCGCCTGCGGACGCCTGTGCCGTCACCCCGAGCCCGAGGGCCAGGGCAAGCCCGACGGCGACGGCCGTCCGGCGGGTGGTGCGCAGCCGGGTCGAGCTCTTGACTCCCGCGGCGGCCTCGACGGCCTGAACGGTCTTGCCATTCTCGGTGCTCATGTTCGTGATCCCCGTATGTCTCGTGTGCCTGTATGGCTTGCGCGTCTCGCATGCTTCGCATGCTTTATTCGCCTTATTTGCCTTATTTGCCTTATGTGAGCCAACCCGGATGGTCCGTCCGGTGGCTCGATGCGGTGTGTGGTGGCCCCGTGGTTGTGCGGGGCTGCCGCGCTCCCGACCCCCGTGGCGGGAGCGGCGGCAGCCCCGGCATTCTCAGTGGCCAGTGGTGCGACGCCGACCGTCATGCGGCCGGCCGCTCGGGCCGTGCGTGACGGGCGTGCGTGCCGTGACGTGCCTTGCCGGGCTGCAGTCAGTGCAGCTTGTTGACGGCCGTGACGGTCGTCTTCTTGAAGGCCTTCACCGGGGCGTCGTCGAAGTCGCCCATCTGACCCCAGTCCACGACGGTGACCGTGGCGCCGTCCCGGCCCACGGAGATGAGGCGGATGTCCGTCGCACCCCAGGACGTCTCGGTGTGCAGGCCGTAGACGTGGGCGCCCTCCTCGACGTTCAGCTTCCCGTAGTCCTTGAGAGCGGCCTCGACTTCGGGGTCGGCCCGCTCGATACGGACGGGGCAGGACTTGATGTCCTGGTTGATGCGGGCGTACCGGCTCTTCGCCGCGCTGACGGTCGCGTGCTTGACGCTGACCTGACGGGCACTCGCGTCGAGGTCGGTACGGAAGTCCCGGTACCAGGAGTTTCGGCCGTCGCCCAGCGCCCTGCCGAGGCAGAAGTCCAGTTCGCCCTCGGGCGATACGCCGGCGGTGATCCTGCCCGCCGTCCATGTGGAGCTGGGGTGCGGCGGAAGGTTCGCGGCGGAGAGGAAGCCGGGCGGCTTCGGTGCGGCTGCGCGGGGCGGGGGGGCGGGCGGCGATAGGGATAGCA
>NZ_JBEPBI010000572.1:0-1452 GCF_040299045.1 Streptomyces sp. NPDC001027 | reverse complement strand
CGAACAGGGTGCGGATCTCCGTCTCGACACCCTGTTCGAGGCCCCGACCGTCGCGGCCCTCGCCGCCCGCCTCACGGGCGCCGAGACCGCCCGCACCCCCCTCACGCCCATGCCCCGACCGCAGCACCTCCCGCTCTCCTACGCCCAGCAAAGGCTCTGGTTCCTCAACCAGTTGGAGGAGTCGAGCGCCACCTACAACGTCCCGGTGGTGCTCCGGCTGCCCGGCGACACCGACCGGGAGGCGCTCAACGCCGCCTTCCGCGACGTGATCGGGCGGCACGAGGTGCTGCGCACCGTGTTCCCGGCCGTCGACGGCGAGCCGTATCAGCAAATCCTGGAGCTCGGCGAGCTGGACTGGGAGATCAAGGTCGTTCCGGTGGCGTCGACGGACCTGGAACGCGAGGTCCAGACGGCGGCGGAGCATCCCTTCGACCTGACCGGCGAAGTGCCGATCCGCGCCTGGTTCTTCGAGCCGGAGGGCGGCGCCGATCCGGTGCTGGCCGTCGTCCTGCACCACATCGCCAGCGACGGCTGGTCGACGGCGCCGCTGGCACGGGACCTGTCGGCCGCCTATGCGGCGCGCAGCGCCGGCCGGGCCCCCGCGTGGGAGCCGCTGCCGGTCCAGTACGCGGACTACACGCTCTGGCAGCGCGACCTGCTCGGCGACGAACGGGACGCAGACAGCCTGGTGGGCAGGCAGATCGCGTACTGGAAGGAGGCACTGTCGGGCATCCCCGGGGAGCTGGACCTCCCGGCTGATCACCTCCGTCCCGCCGTCTCCTCGTACCGCGGGCACGACGCGGCGCTGCAGATCCCGGCGGACGTCCACGCCCGACTGGCGGAGCTGGCGCGTGCCGAGGGCGCGACGATGTTCATGGTGCTCCAAGCGGCCCTCGCCGTACTGCTCAACCGGCTCGGCGCCGGCACCGACATCCCGATCGGCACGTTCAACGCGGGCCGTACGGACGAGGCACTCGACGACCTCGTCGGCTTCTTCGTCAACACGCTGGTGGTGCGCACGGACCTGTCCGGCGACCCGACGTTCGCCGAGGTCGTCGCCCGCGTCCGTGAGGTGGGGCTGTCCGCCTTCGCGCACCAGGAGGTGCCGTTCGAGAAGCTGGTGGAGGAGCTCGCGCCTGCTCGTTCCATGGCCCGCCATCCGCTGTTCCAGGTGTCGTTGACCCTGCAGAACAACCAGCCGGCGAGACTGGAACTCGGTGGTGCACCCTCCGGAGGGGCGGCACTCTCGGCCGGTACCGCGGCGGCGAAGTTCGACCTCGAGGTCGGTGTCGGCGAGGCCTTCGACGCCGACGGGGCTCCAACCGGGCTGTACGGCGGTGTCACCGCCTCGGCGGACCTGTTCGAGGCGAAGACGGTCCTGCTGTTCGCGGACTGCCTGGCGGGCGTGCTGGACACGCTCTCGATGCACCCGGAGCTGCCGCTGAGCGGTGT
>NZ_JBEPBI010000571.1:0-1456 GCF_040299045.1 Streptomyces sp. NPDC001027 | reverse complement strand
CACCCCCCGCCGGGCCCCGGGGCCCGGGGCCCGGGGCCCGGGATGCGTACCCTTTTCGCCCTCTTCTGGAGGCCGCCTCATGACCGAGCACCCCGAAGAACCGCCGCTGGCCGGCATCACCGTCGTCAGCATCGAGCAGGCGGTGGCCGCTCCTTTCGCCACCCGCCAGCTGGCCGATCTCGGCGCCCGGGTCATCAAGGTGGAGCGGCCCGGCGGGGGAGACTTCGCCCGCCGGTACGACACCACGGTGCACGGCGAGTCCAGCTACTTCGTGTGGCTCAACCGGTCGAAGGAATCCGTCACGCTCGACCTGAAGTCGGACGCGGGCCGCAGGATCCTGGACCAGCTGCTCGCCGGAGCCGACGTGTTCGTGCAGAACCTGGCGCCGGGCGCGGCGGCGAGGATGGGCCTGGGCGCCGGAGCCCTCGCCGAGCGCTTCCCCTCCCTGATCCCCTGCTCCGTCTCCGGCTACGGGACCAGCGGCCCCTGGGCCGACCGCAAGGCCTACGACCTCCTGATCCAGTGCCAGACCGGCCTGGTCTCGCTGACCGGCAACGAGCACGGGGCGGCTCGCGTCGGGATATCGATCGCCGACATCGCCGCAGGCATGTACGCCTACTCCGGCATCCTCACCGCCCTTTTCGCCCGGGCGGCCAAGGGCGCCGTACGGGCCGTGGAGGTGTCGCTGTTCGAGGCCCTGGCCGAGTGGCTGAGCCAGCCCGCCTACTACACCCGCTACGGCGGCGCCCAGCCCCCGCGCATCGGCGCCCAGCACGCCACCATCGCCCCCTATGGCGCCTACGCCTGCGCCGACGGCAAGGACGTGCTGTTCTCCATCCAGAACGAGCGCGAATGGGCGGCCCTGTGCGAGCGGTTCCTGGCCCGGCCGGGGCTTGTCACGGACCCGCGGTTCGCCACCGGCTCGGCCCGCGTCGGCCGCCGCACGGAGCTGAACGCGATCGTGGCCGAGCGGTTCGGCGAGCTGAACAGCGAAGACGTGACCAGACTGCTGGACGAGGCCGGAATCGCCAACTCGGGCGTGAACGACATCGAGGAGTTCCTGGCCCACCCGGTGCTCAGCGAACGAGGCCGATGGCGCGACGTACGGATCCCCGGGGAAGCCGTGGTGCCCGCGCTGCTGCCGCCGGTCGACCTGGCGGGAACCGCCCCGCGCATGGGCCCGGTGCCCGCAGCCGGGGAGCACACCGAGACCGTCCTGGCCGAACTGGGATACGGCAGCGCCGACATCGACCGCCTCAGGGCCGACAGCGTCATCTGAAGCGCATCTGGACACATCCGGAACACAAGGAGTCCCCCGCATGAGCACCCTCGACATCCTCGCCGAGGACGAGCAGTTCATCGTCCGCACGGTGCGCGACTTCGTCGACAAGGAGGTGAAGCCGGTCGTCCGGGAACTGGAACACGCGAACACCTACCCCGAAGCCCTGATCGAGCA
>NZ_JBEPBI010000570.1:0-1467 GCF_040299045.1 Streptomyces sp. NPDC001027 | reverse complement strand
GGGGGGTGCCTCTATGTCTTTCGTCAAGCGGTGCGGGGGCTTCTCGGCTGGTAGAAGGTTCCGTCGCGGAGCATGGCGAACAGGACGCTGATGCGGTGGCGGGCGAGGCGGAGGAGGGCCTGGGTGTGGGTTTTGCCGCGGGCTCGGCAGCGGTCGTAGTAGGTGCGGGAGGCGGGATCATGGAGTGCTGCGAACGCGGAGAGGAACATCGCCCGTTTCAGCTGCCGGTTGCCGCCTCTGGGGGCGTGTTCGCCGTGGATCGACGTGCCGGACTGCTTCGTGGCCGGGGCGAGGCCGGCGTAGGAGGCCAGATGGGCGGCGCTCGGGAAGCTGCTGCCGTCGCCGACGGTGGTCAGGAGGACTGCGGCGGTCCTGACGCCGATGCCGGGCATCGAGGTCAGGACCTGGGAAAGAGGGTGGGCCTCCAGCAGGGCCTCGATCCGGGCCTCCAGAGCCCGGCGTTGTTCATGGACGGCGGCCAGCGACTTCGCCAGCGACGGGACTATCACGTCGAGGGTGCCGGTGCCGGGGACGGTGACGGTCTGCTCGTCGAGTGCGGTGAAGATGTCGTCGACCAGCCGCTCGGCCATGCGCGGAGCCCTCGGGCGGACGACCTCGACCAGCCTGCGGCGGCCCGCCTTGCGCAGGGCATGCGGGGATCCGTAGCGCTCGAGGAGCCAGGTCACTGCCGGGTGGTCCAGGCGCGGGCCGAGAACGCGCTCCAGGCTGGGGTGGAACTGGGTGAGCAGGCCGCGGATGCGGTTGGAGGTGCGGTTGGCCTCGCCGGCGAGGTCCTGGTCGAAGCCGACCAGCATGGTCAGCTCGGCGGTGACTTCATCGGCGAGGTCGAGGGTGCGCAGGGTGTGGGGCATGGTGCGGGCGGCGTCCGCGATGACCGCGGCGTCCTTCGCGTCGGTCTTGGCCTCGCCGGGGTAGAGGTCGGCGATCCTGCGCATCGCGAGTCCGGGCAGGTAGGCGACCTGGCAGCCGGCGTCCCGGGCGACGGTCAGCGGCAGGGCGCCGATGGAGGCAGGCTGGTCCACGATCACCAGGACCGTGCCGAACTTGACGGTGAGTTTGTCGAAGACGGCCCGCAGCTTCGGCTCGCTGTTCGGCAGCGGCTTGTCGAAGACCGTCTTCCCTGCCGGCGTCAGGCCGTGGCCGTGATGCGCCTGCTTGCCGACGTCCAGGCCCAGAAAGACGCCCACCCCGTCGATGCTAATCACCGTGCCCCCACATGTGTCGATGCGTGCCGGCCTCGGCGGCGGGGACCGTTCGCGCGCATCCACGTTATGCAGACCTGCCACCCTCGAGCTGCCCGGCATTGCGCCGGGCCGGGCGGTGGTCGGACCTCTGATCAGCGTCTCCGACGGCACCCCTCGGACCCGGTGACACCACCCCCCAGGTCATCCGATCGACAGGGGGCAACAGTCATGCCGGGCCCGGAGGCCAGCGGCCCTGTTGCAG
>NZ_JBEPBI010000569.1:0-1470 GCF_040299045.1 Streptomyces sp. NPDC001027 | reverse complement strand
CGGCGCCGGCGCCGGTCTCGATGTCGGCTTCGGCTTCGGCTTCGGCGGCAGAGGTCGTCAGGGGCAGAGGTCGTCGGGGGCTGCCCGGTCGTGAGGCGCTCCGTAAGCGTCCGATGCGGTCAATGATGATCAATTCAGTACCAAAATTAGAAAGTCGAGCGGGAAACAGACAATCGATCGACGGCCGCAGCATCGAAGAAACGTCACGGCAGTCACGTCAGGACAACAGGAAGTCCGCCTCTCCCGCCTTCGCTCCCTCGATGAAGGCCGTCATCTCGTCGGTGGTGTAGATCAACGCCGGACCGTCCGGGTCGGTGGACTGACGGACGGCGATCCGGCCGTCGGCGAGCTTCATCGCCTCCAGGCAGTTCCCGCCGTTCCCGCCGCTCCACGGCTTGTGCCAGCCTTCACTGCCCAGGTCCCGCGCGGGCATGCCGTTGTAGACCCGTTTGCGCGTCTTGATGCGATCCATTCACAACTCCTTGCGGAGATCCCGGAGGATCTCCTTCGTGCGATGTGCTGTAGCGGCCTGCGCCGCCATGCGGTCCATGACCTCGAGGTGGGTCGCCACCTCGGTGCGCGCGTCCAGATAGACCGCGCCGGTCAGGTACTCGCTGTAGACCATGTCCGGAAGCTCCGGCATGGCGAACCGGAAGAGCACGAAGGGCCCGTACGTGCCCGGGTGCGGCCCGTTCGCGAACGGCGCCACCTGCAATGTCACGTTCGGCAGCCCCGCGGCCTCGAGCAGTTTGTCGATCTGCGCGCGCATCACCTCCGGGCCGCCCGCCGCTCGGCGCAGGACGGTCTCGTCCATCACGACCCACAACCGGGGCGCGTCCTCACGGGTGAGCAGATCCTGGCGTTGCATGCGCAGCGCGACGAGACGCTCGATGTCCTCCGGCCGGGTCTGGCCGATGGCGCCGGACTTGAGGACCCCCCGCGCGTAGTCCTCGGTCTGGAGCAGTCCGGGGACGAAGTGGGGCTCGTACTGGCGGATGAGGGCCGCTGCGCCCTCGAGGCTGACGTGCATCGAGAACCAGCCGGGCAGGACGTCGTGGAACCGCTGCCACCAGCCGGGCTTGTTGGCGTCCTCGGCGAGCTGGACGAAGCCCTCGGCCTCCTCGTCGGTGACCCCGTAGGCCTTCAGCAGCAGCTGGAGGTACGGGATCTTGAGACTGACCTCGGCCATCTCCATACGGCGGACGGTGGCGGGCGCGACGCGCAGGATGCGGGCGGCTTCCTCACGCTTGAGCCCGGCGCGTTCCCGCAGGTCCAGAAGACGCCGACCGAGGACGACCTGTCCGACCGTCGGCGCGGACCGCGGTTCGCTCACGCTCCACCTCCACGAAGAGCCCGGCCGGGGGGGGGGGGGGGGGGCCGCCCCCCCCCCCCCCCCCGCGCAGCCAACAAAACACCGAAAACAAAACCGAGGGGGGAGTGGGTGGGTTTTTTGGTTGGTTGTTTGTTTGT
>NZ_JBEPBI010000568.1:0-1506 GCF_040299045.1 Streptomyces sp. NPDC001027 | reverse complement strand
GAGTTGGCGTCGGCGGAGTACTGGGTGCGGCATGTGCGGGAGGCGGTGCGTTTCGCCGACGGGGTCGGCGTGCTGGCAGGCGAGGGCGTGACCCGTTTCCTGGAGATCGGCCCGGACTCCACTCTCACCGCACTCGCGCAGAACAGCCTCCCCGACGACACCCACGACCCGGGCGACGCAGTGTTCGCATCGATGCTCCGCAAGGACAGGAGTGAGGTGGAGACCGTCCTTGCGTGCATTGCCGCTGGATACACGGCGGGGCTCTTCGTCGACTGGACCGCCGTGATCGGCGAGGTCTCCACGGCCGGCGTCGACCTGCCGACGTACGCCTTCCAGCGAGAGCGGTTCTGGCCGCAGACCAAGCGCAGCGAAGTCGTGCGGGACGCGGAACTCTGGGGCTCCGCCGAACCGGAGGAAGCACGGGAGCTGGCTCACACGTTGAACATCGGCGAGGACGTCGTCCAGGAGGTCCTGGCGGGACTGTCGGCCCGGCATCGGGATCGCGCGGTCAGAGCCGAGGTGGACGGCTGGCGATACCGTGTCGACTGGCAGGAGGCCGCGCTGCCGCCCGGTGACGGTCCTACCGGGCAGTGGCTGGTGCTCCACTCGGCGGGGCGCTCGGCTCATCTGGACACGGTGACCGCTGCTCTGCCCGAACACCTGCTCCTGTCCCTCTCGGACGATCCCGACCGTGCGGAGCTGGCCCGCGCCGTCGCCGCCCTTCCGGGCCCGCAGATCGCCGGAGTCGTCGTCCTGTGCGAGACGGTCGTGCAAGCGCTCATCGCCACACAGGCGATGGGCGACGCGAAGGTGGCAGGGCCTACCTGGCTGGTGACCCGGGGAGCGGTCTCCGTGGGCGACCTCGACGACGGTCCGCTGCGGGCCGAACAGGCCGCCGTCTGGGGCCTGGGCCGTGTCGCCGCACTGGAACACCCCGACCGCTGGGGCGGACTCGTCGATCTGCCGGAGGCGCCTGGCGCGGACGCCGCAGCGCTTCTCGCGTCGGTCTTCTCATGTTCCTCGGAGGATCAACTCGCGCTCCGCGAGGGACGGATCCATGCCCGAAGGCTTCGGCAGGCGTCCGCTCAGCGGCCCACCGGGCCGGGCTGGAAACCGGAAGGAAGGGTCCTGATCACCGGCGGCACCGGTGCTCTCGGCGCGCACGTCGCGCGCTGGCTCGTCAGGCGTGGCGCCACCGACCTGGTTCTCACTGGTCGTCAGGGTCCTGCCGCCGCAGGAGCCGGAGAACTCGTCGCCGAGCTCCGCGACTCGGGCGCGCAACGGGTGAGCGTCGAGGCGTGCGACGTGTCCGACCGGGCAGCGGTCGCCGACCTGCTCTCCCGACACCGCGTCAGCGCCGTCTTCCATGTCGCCGGCGTCCCCGACCACATGCCCTTCGACGACATCGACGCCGCTCATGTGGGTCGGGTGGTGGGGGCGAAGGCGTGGGGTGCGGTGTATTTGGATGAGTTGACGTGTGGTTGGGATCTGTCGGCGTTCGTGGTG
>NZ_JBEPBI010000567.1:0-1508 GCF_040299045.1 Streptomyces sp. NPDC001027 | reverse complement strand
CCGAAGACGTCGACGGCCGCGGCGAGTTCACGCAGCAGCCGCAGCGTCTCGTCGGTGACGAGATGCTTGGAGTAGTCGATGCGCAGATCGCCGACGCGCACCACGTACCGCTCGGCGCGCTGCGGGTCCGCGGCGAACAGCTCCCGCAGGCTCGCCTGCCGTCCGGCGCGGTGGTCCTGGAGCGCGGTCCACTCGGGCCGCCGGTCGGGACGTGGGGTCTCAGACATGAGCAGGGGTCTCCTTGGTGCCCTCGCCCCGCAGGGCGACGGCGTACATCTCGTCCGCGTCGAGGCGCCTGAGCTCCTCGGCGATGAGTTCTGAGGTGGTGCGGACCTTCAGCGCGAGGGTGCGCGAGGGCTGGCCGGGCAGGGTGAGCGTGGCCAGCGGCCCCTCGGGGCGGTCGATGACGATGTCGCCGTCCGCGGTGCCGAGCCGCACGGCCGTCACCACCGGGCCGTCGGTGACGACACGGTCGATCGTGACCTTCAGCCGCGCCTCCAGCCAGCGGGCCAGCAGCTCCGCCGCGGGATTGTCGGCTTCGGCCTCGACGGCGCCCGAGACGATCGGCACCCGGGCCTGGTCCAGGGCCGCCGCCAGCATCGAGCGCCACGGGGTGAGGCGGGTCCAGGCGAGGTCGGTGTCGCCGGGGGCGTAGGAGCGGATCCGCGTCTCCAGGGCCTGCAGCGGGTTCTCCACCGCGTAGAGGTCGGTGATCCTGCGCTGGGCCAGCGCGCCCAGCGGATCCTTCGACGGGTTCTGCGGCGCGTCGACGGGCCACCACACCACGACCGGCGCGTCCGGCAGCAGCAGCGGCAGGACCACGGAGTCGGCGTGGTCGGACACCTCGCCGTAGGTGCGCAGCACGACCGTCTCGCCGGTGCCGGCCTCGGAGCCGACGCGGACCTCGGCGTCCAGCCGGGACCGGGTGCGCTCGCGCGGGGTGCGGGCGTGCCGCTTGATGACGACGAGGGTGCGCGAGGGGTGCTCGTGGGAGGCCTCCTCGGCCGCCTTGATGGCGTCGTAGGCGTTCTCCTCGTCCGTGACGATCACCATCGTCAGGACCATGCCCACGGCCGGTGTGCCGATCGCGCGGCGGCCCTTCACCAGCGCCTTGTTGATCTTGCTTGCAGTGGTGTCCGTCAGGTCGATCTTCATGGCCTGCGCCAGCTCCGTCCGTCTCGTGCGAGCATCTCGTCGGCTTCCTCGGGTCCCCAGCTGCCCGAGGGGTACTGCGCGGGCCTGCCGTGCCGTGCCCAGTACTCCTCGATCGGGTCGAGGATCTTCCAGGACTCTTCCACTTCCTGGTGGCGCGGGAACAGGTTGGCGTCGCCGAGCAGCACGTCCAGGATGAGGCGCTCGTACGCCTCGGGGGAGGACTCGGTGAAGGACTCGCCGTAGGCGAAGTCCATCGTGACGTCCCGGATCTCCATGGAGGTGCCGGGCACCTTGGAGCCGAAGCGGACCGTGATCCCCTCGTCCGGCTGGACGCGGATGACGATGGCGTTCGC
>NZ_JBEPBI010000566.1:0-1513 GCF_040299045.1 Streptomyces sp. NPDC001027 | reverse complement strand
TTTTTTTTGGTTTTTGTTTTTCTGTGGTGTCCTCTCCCGTTTGGCCGGGGGGGGGTGTTGGCTCCGCCGCCGCGGCCGCTCCACGGGTGCCCGTGGAGCGGCGTCGGCGCATGCTCTGTGCGATGGTCTGGCCCGAACCGTCTCCCCGAGTGGACGGCGCCGGGCGGCTCGGTATGAGCCCCTCGCCCTAGCTCTCCGCCAGGATGTGCGAGAGCTCTTGGTCGAGATCGAAATGCCGGTGTTCCGTGCCCGGAGGCACGGCTGCGTCCGTTCGCTTCAGGAAGGACTCCAGGGCCCGCGCCGGGGCCTCGAGCAGGGCCTCGCCCTCGGGGGAGCTCAGGGCGATGCAGACGACGCCCTGACCGTGACTGCGCGACGGCCAGACACGGACGTCGCCGGTGCCCGTGGGCCGGTGCAGGCCCTCGGCGAGGAGGTCGCGGGCGAACACCCACTCGACGGTTTCCTCGGCTCCGGTGTGGAAGGTGGCGTGCACGGCGTAGGGGTCGGCCGTGTCGTACCGCAGGCCTGCGGGGACAGGCAGGGAGGACTCGCTCGACACAACGAGGCGCAGGTGCAGCTCGCAGCTGACCGTGGTGTTCATAAGCGCCAGGGCCTTTCGCTCAGTGTGCGCTCGGGGATTCGCACGTCGGCGAAATCGACATGCCACCTACGGTGCCGTTGTAAACCCCTCTGCGTGTTTTGCGTGCCTTTACGTAACTCATCCGGCCGACAGCTCGTTCGCGAAGTACCACCATTCCGGTGACTGGAATCTCTCGGGTAGGGTCTGGCGGTATGAACACGGGGAGTAACGAGCCGGGTGAGGCCGTCGCGGCCGCGGACGGCACGCCGCCGGAGGGTGCGGCGGACGACCAGCACGGGCAGGGACTCGGCTCCCGGGCGCCGGAATTCGTCAAGGCGCGCCGGATGCTGCACCTGAGCTGGCAGGTCGGTGTCTTCGTGCTCGGCCTCGCCGTGGTCGGCGCCGGCATCGTCATGCTTCCGCTGCCCGGACCGGGCTGGGTCGTGATCTTCGGCGGCATGGCGATCTGGGCGACCGAGTTCGTCTGGGCCCAGTTGGTTCTCCGTTGGACGAAGCGCAAGGTCACCGAGGCGGCACAGCGCGCGCTCGATCCGCGGGTGCGGCGCCGCAACATCATCCTGACGTCGGTCGGACTGGTGATCATCGGCGCGCTGGTGGGCTTCTACCTGTACAGGTTCGGTCTGACCATGCCCTGGAAGATCAAGGATCAGTGACACTCGGCGGCTCGCGGGCGGCGCGGGTCGTGCGTCCACCGGCCGGGGAAGCCGTGGGAGCCGGGTCCCGGCACCGCTGAACCACCGGTTGTGCCTGGTCACGGCCACCCCCTGACATGGGGTAATGTTCTTCCTGCGTCCGGGCGATTAGCTCAGTGGGAGAGCGCTTCGTTCACACCGAAGAGGTCACTGGTTCGAACCCAGTATCGCCCACCGGAACGTCGGCCCCGCTGGGGAAACCCCCCACGGGGCCGAGTCG
>NZ_JBEPBI010000565.1:0-1527 GCF_040299045.1 Streptomyces sp. NPDC001027 | reverse complement strand
TGGAGGCGCACGGCACGGGGACGAAGCTGGGCGATCCGATCGAGGCGCAGGCGCTCCAGGCGACCTACGGTCAGGAACACGACGCCGACACCCCGCTGTTGATCGGTTCCCTGAAGTCCAACGTCGGCCACACACAGGCCGCTTCCGGTGTAGTGGGCGTCATCAAGATGGTCGAGTCGCTCCGGCGCGGCGTCGCCCCCAAGTCGCTGCACGGGGAGGAGCTCACCCCGCACGTCGACTGGTCCTCCGGAACGCTGCGCCTGCTCACCGAGGCGGCCGACTGGCCGGAGACCGGACGGCCGCGCCGCGCCGGCGTCTCTTCCTTCGGAGGCAGCGGCACGAACGCTCACGTCGTCCTCGAGCAGGCGCCGGTCGCCGAACAGACGGAAGCCGCCGGGACGACGGACGCCGAAGCGCCGGACGCCGAGACCACGTATGCCGAGACCACGGACGCCGAGGCGGCGGACACGGCGGAGAGGACCGGTGTCGTCCTGCCCTGGATGCTGTCGGCCCGCTCGGCGACCGCACTGAAGGAGCAGGCACAGCGGCTGCTCGACCGCGTCGAGTCCGCCGACCTCTCCGCCGTGGACGTCTCCCACGCGCTCGCCACAGGTCGCGCCGCGCTCGAAGAGCGCGCCGTGGTCATCGGCACGGACCAGGCGGGCCTGGTCGACGGCCTGCGCGCCCTGGCCCGAGGTGAACGCTGCCCGAATGCGGCCCGCGGCTTCGCAGAGAGCCCCGGCTCCTCCCTCGACCCGGTGTTCGTGTTTCCGGGTCAGGGTGCGCAGTGGGTGGGGATGGCGGTGGAGTTGTTGGATTCTTCGCCGGTGTTCGCTGCGCGGTTCGTGGAGTGTGGGGTGGCGTTGGAGGGGTTGGTGGGTTGGTCGTTGGTGGATGTGGTGCGGGGGGTGGGGGGTGCGCCGGGGTTGGATCGGGTGGATGTGGTGCAGCCGGTGTTGTGGGCGGTGATGGTGTCGTTGGCTGCGTTGTGGGAGTCGTTCGGTGTGCGTCCGGCTGCGGTGGTGGGTCATTCGCAGGGGGAGATCGCGGCTGCGGTGGTGGCGGGTGCGTTGAGTGTGGTGGACGGTGCGCGGGTGGTGGTGTTGCGGTCGCGGGCGCTTGTGGCGTTGGCGGGTGGTGGGGGGATGGTGTCGGTGGCTCTGCCCGCCGAGGGTGTGGGCGGTGTGCGTGAGTTGGTGGGGCGTTTCGGCGGTCGGGTGTCGGTGGCTGCGGTGAACGGTCCGTCGTCGACGGTGGTGTCGGGTGATGTGGGTGCGTTGGAGGAGTTGGTGGGGTTCGCGGAGGGGGCGGGGGTGCGGGTGCGTCGTATCGATGTGGATTATGCGTCGCATTCGGCTCATGTGGAGGTGTTGGAGGAGGAGTTGGCGGGGGTGTTGGGTTCGGTGTCGGCGTTGGTTCCGTCGGTGCCGTTCTTGTCGACGGTGACGGGTGAGTGGGTGGAGGGTGCGGTGACGGACGGGGGGTATTGGTTCCGGAATCTGCGGCAGACGGTGTTGTTGGAGCCGG
>NZ_JBEPBI010000564.1:0-1540 GCF_040299045.1 Streptomyces sp. NPDC001027 | reverse complement strand
GCTTCGAGGCTCGACGTTTCAGGCGGCTCCGGCTGCCAGCTCGAACCAGACGACCTTGCCGCCGCCCTGCGCCCGGACCCCCCAGGTGTCCGCGAGGGACTCCACCAGGATCAGCCCACGCCCGTGGGTACCCTCGTCGGGCGTCGGAGCACCCGGGCGCGGTCGGCCGGCCGCGCCGTCCCGGACCTCGACGCGCAGGCCGGACGGCGACACGGTGGCCGTGAGGACCGCCTCGTCGTCGGTGTGCACGAGCGCGTTGGTGACGAGTTCGCTGGTGAGCAGTTCCGCGGTCTCGGAACGGCCGGGCTTGCCCCAGCCCCGTAGCAGCTCCCGCACCGCCCGGCGCGCCTCGGGCACCGCCCGCAGGTCGGCCCGTCCCAGTCGGCGCCTGAGCTGCGATCCCCGGCCCGGTTCCGCCGTGGTCTCGGCAGGGTCCTGGCCGGTCTCTCCGGTGCTCTCCGCATCCCCCGTCCCTCTCGCCCCTCTCGTCCTTCTCGTCGTCGAGGCGCCCGCGATCGTCGCCGGACCGCTTCCTCGTGCCTGCCTTTCCATGACCCCCGCCCGCGTGTCGATGTCGGTTCCCCTCCTGCTCGAACACGTTCACGGGGATCCATGCCCGATCGACAACGGGCCAGTCATGTCGAATTGTCAACGCCCAGGTGTTCGGCCATGTTCGGGCGACGGAACGAGGGGTCCGGCGCAGTTCCCGAACGCCTCGGCCGGAACGACGAGGCGGCCCGTCCCGCCGGGACACCTGCCGGGCATACAGACCGTCCTCAAGGGCGGACATCTCAAGGCCGTGCCCCGCGAGACGCCGCGGCCGCGCGCACCAAGGGGCCCCATGCTCGCGCGGCGCCGAACCGTGGGGCGCGGACCGTCGCCGGACCCGCACATGCCGGACGAACACCCACCGTAGGACCGGTACGGCCTCTCGCGCCGCGACTCGGACTCCGAACGGACGTCGGCGGACGTACGGTTCGAAAGCGGTGTCGTATGCCAAAGTACCTGGTCGACGAACCGGTTCCGGTTGCCGGGAACACGGTTACGGTCGACAGGAAGGCGGTTACGGAATGTTGTGCGGTGCCGGCTGAACCGTTGTTGACGCTTCAGGAACGGGCGACGGACGGCTGTGACCTCCTACCAGGGAACACTGAACGACATTGCGGGTGCGTTCCCTTGAGGGAGCGCACCCGCACGACCGGTGTCCTGCCGGCCTGTCTGCTCAACCGGGCGGCCACCCGCCGGCCGCCCTCTCCTGCATCAGGCCTACGCGCCCGGGAGACGGCTGACCGTCGGCCCTCGGCACTCCGACCCACACTCCTGCGCCGACCTGGCCGTAGTCGGGGAAGGCGAGTGACGGTTGAGGCCGGGCGCGAGGTTGGCCTGAACCCGGTGGGTCTTGACGGGTCCCGAAACTGCCGGGGTGAGGTTTTGCGGTGGGCCTAGCCCTAGGTCGTGTCTTCAATTGATCTTGAGTGGTGGATCATGGTCGGGTGATACGTCGCCATGAACTGTCCGATGAGGAGTGGGAGTTCCTCCG
>NZ_JBEPBI010000563.1:0-1547 GCF_040299045.1 Streptomyces sp. NPDC001027 | reverse complement strand
GCGTCCAGCTCGCCGTACGACAGCTCGGCTCCGTCGGCGACCACGGCCACCGCCTCCGGAGTACGCGCGACCTGCGCGGCGAACAGCTCCGGCACGGTCAACGGGGCGACCTCGACCGCCGTGTCGTTCCACTCCACCAACGCCCGCCGACGCTCGACGGGGTCGACCACGTCCACCAGCGCCACCGGCTGAGCCGGGTCGCTCGCCACGGCCTCCAGCACCCGGCCCAACCAGCACGCGAGGCGCTCGACCGACTCCGGCTCGAAGAGATCGGCCGAGGCGACCACCGCGCCGTACAGGCCCGCCGGAGCACCGGAAGCGTCGAAGACCTCCCGGAGGCCGACCTCCAGGTCGAACCGGGACACCGTGTCCCCGGCCGACAGTCCGCCGGTCTCGACGCCCGGCATGTCGAGCACGGCCTCGACCGTGTTCTCCAGCGTCAGCGCGACCTGGTAGAGAGGGTGGCGCGACAGCGACCGGGCCGGGGCGAGTTCCTCGACCAGCTTCTCGAACGGGACGTCCTGGTGTGCCAGCGCGGACAGCGTGGCCTCGCGCACCCGTCCCAGCACCTCGCGGAACGTCGGCCGGCCCGACAGGTCCGTACGCACCACGAGGGTGTTGACGAAGAAGCCGACCAGGTCGTCCAGCGCCTCGTCCGTGCGACCCGCGTTCGCCGAACCGATCGGGATGTCGGTGCCGGCCCCGACGCGGTTCAGCAGGGCGGCCAGGGCCGCCTGCAGCACCATGAACACGGTCGCGCCCTCCGCGGCCGCGAGCTCGGCGAGCTGCGCGTGGACGGCCGCCGGGACGTGCAGCGGTGCGCCGTGGCCGCGGTGTGTGGCGACGGCAGGACGCGCGTGGTCAGCAGGGAGGTCCAGCTCCTCCGGTATCTCGGCGAGCTTCTCGCGCCAGTAGGCGATCTGGCGTGCCATCAGGCTGTCGGGATCCTCGTCGTCGCCGAGGAGTTCGCGCTGCCAGATCGAGTAGTCCGCGTACTGCACCGGCAGCGGCTCCCACCTGGGCGTCCGCCCGGCGCGCCGCGCCGCGTAGGCGGTCGACAGGTCACGGGCCAGCGGGGCCCTCGACCAGCCGTCGCCGGCGATGTGGTGCAGGACCACGACCAGGACGTGGTCGTCCGCTCCGCTGCGGAACAGCCAGCTGCGGAAGGGCACCTGCTCCGCCAGGTCGAAGGGGTGGTCGAACGCCGCGGCGACCGCACCCTCCAGATCGGCGGGGTCGATGTCCACGAACTCCAGCTCCCAGGCCAGGTCATCGAGGCCGAGGATCCGCTGGGAGGGCTCGCCGTCGACGGCGGTGAACACCGTCCGCAGCACCTCGTGGCGGCCGATGACGTCCCGCATGGCGGCGTTCAGCGCCTCGCGGTCGACCTCACCGGTCAGTCGCAGCGCCACCGGGATGTTGTAGGCGGCGCTCGGGCCCTCCAGCTGGCTGATGAACCAGAGGCGACGCTGGGCGAACGAGAGGGGCACCGCTTCCGGACGCTCCCGGCGCGTGAGCGGCGTCCGGGCCGTCTCACCGCCCGTGAG
>NZ_JBEPBI010000562.1:0-1549 GCF_040299045.1 Streptomyces sp. NPDC001027 | reverse complement strand
CCCGTCCCTGAGGCTCATCCCCTTCAAGGACACGAAGCACCACAAGGAGAGCCTCTACAGCTACTACAACCGGCTCTGCGAGATCGACGACCAGGTCTGCTACCCCTGGGTCGCCCAGGTCTTCTCCGGATTCACGCTGAAGCAGCTCAAGGGGTACGTCGACGACCTCCTGGCGTACGGCAAGCCCGTCCCGGCCGAGTACTACGACGGTGACCGGCTGACGCAGACCCAGGTGCAGCCGCCGCAGTTCTACCGGGGCATGCAGGAGCTGTACCACGTCCTGCGGGACAACGGCATCGAGGTCTACGTCGTCAGCGCCGCCGGCGAGGAGCTGGTCCGGGACGTCCTGTCCGACCCCGCACACGGCTACGGCGCCGAGCCCCAGAACGTGATCGGCGTATCCATGCTGCTCAAGGACCCGGTCACGGGGAAGCTCACCACCGCCCGCAAGGATATCTCCGAGGGCCGCTACGACCCGCGTGAGCTGGCCGACGACAAGCTGACCCCGAGCCTGTGGGCCCCGCTGACCTGGTTCCAGGGCAAGCCCGCCGCCATCAGCACGTACATCGACCAGTGGCGCAAGCCGATCCTGGTCGCGGGCGACACTCCGGTCAGCGACGGCCCCATGCTCTTCCAGTCCACCGACGTGGAGCACGGCGGTGTCAGGATCTGGGTGAACCGCAAGGACAAGTACCTCACGCAGATCCAGGACATGCAGAAGGCGAACGCGGCCCGGCAGGAGGAGCTCGGCCAGCCGGTGACCGCCGACAAGAACTGGCTCGTGGTCAAGCCGGACGAGATCCGCTGACCCACGGCCGCACCACTGCCGCACATCGGCCGCACCACGACCCAACCCGGCCGGCCGGGGCCGGGGTGGGCCGGGGCTCGGCGTCTGCGGTCCGTGCGGCTGGGCAGTCGTCAGCGCGGGCGGGGGGAGTGGCAGGTGTAGCCGTTCGGGTGGCGCGCCCGGTGTGGCGCACCCGCTGGAGTGCGCCGGACACCTGGTGCGGCGACAAGAGGCGCCTGCCCGTCCTGCTGGTGTTCAACCGCATCGGCGAGCGCAACCCCGACCGCGTCTTCCCCCGCCTGCAAGAGCTGACCCGTCAGCTGTGGCAGGGGCGGCGGCATACCGGCCTCCACGACTACTACGGGAGGATTCCGATCATCGTGACGGGGCTGAAGAACCTGCGCGAGCACGGTCCGGAAGGCTCGGTGTTCCTCCGCTTCGGCCGCGGCCGCATGCAGCCCCTGCGGGAGGCGGTCGGCAGTCCCGCCGTGAGGTGGCCGGTGCCTGTGCCCGCGTGGCGGTCGGGGTCGGGGAGGAGGAGTTCCGGGCGCGGGCGGGCTGGGCGGCTCAGGGGCAGGCGGCGAAGCAGGCAGCCGAGCGGGAGGCCCGTCGTCGCGTCTGCACCGGCTGCGGGGCGGAGTTCACCGACGAACGGTGGGGGGCGGTGCAGGGACAGGCGAAGGGCTGGGATGCCTCGAAGGACTCCCGCCCGCATGTGTGTGACGGCTGCAAGCGCGCAGCGCGGCCCGGGGCCGCCGAGGG
>NZ_JBEPBI010000561.1:0-1550 GCF_040299045.1 Streptomyces sp. NPDC001027 | reverse complement strand
CTGAAAGCTGTCCTGAAAGCCGGCGCCGCCATGGCCGCCACGATGGGTGTCCAGTTGGCCGAACAGAGGCCTGATCGGCGGCGGGACGGGCTGTGCCAAGACATCTCAGGGGGCTAGGAAGTCAAGCCGCCCTCTTGGACTGCTTTGAAGGCAGTCGGCGCAGTGGTCGAAGATGGGTTCATGACAGGTGAAGCGAGCGAGATCGTTCTGAGCAAGCAGGATCTTCGTGAGGTCACCGCGTTCGCCGCGGCGTGTGCGGCGATGGCCCTCGAAGTATTCGAGGACGATCAGCCGGACGACTCTCGGCCTCGAGACGCTCTCGGTGCCGCGTGGGAATTCGCTCGGGGTGGTGAGCGCGGGAAGTCTCTGCGCGACACGGCGTCGGCAGCCCTCAAGGCAGCCAAGAGTGCGAATACTGCGGCTGCGCGCGAGGCAGCGTGGGCAGCGATGTCTGCGGCCGGCGCCGCCTATCTGCATCCGCTGGCCAAGGCAACCCAGGTGAAGCACATCCTCGGAGCCGGTGCTTACGCGGCCAGAGCGGCGGAACTCGTTGCTGGTGACGATCGGGGCGTCGCTGCCGAGCACCTTGAGCGAGCGGTGCATCACGCGACCCCGGTTGTCGTTGACGTACTCAAGCGTTTCCCTGCGGCACCAGATGGGGGCGGACGGGTTGGTGAGTTGATTCGCCTGCTGGACGCTGATCTTCGTTCACTCACCTTCGTCGAGTGAGTGAGTTTCACTGTCCGTCTGCGGGCCGCCGCCCGGGGCACAGAGGGGCGTGAAGCAATGGTGCGAAGGCGTGTCGTTCGTCGAAGTGCTGCCGGGTCTGAAGGCAGTGGTGGAGTTGTCCGAGGAAGCGGTTGAGCAGGTGGCGCGATGCGGCGTTGCGCCAGTCTCCGTACTCGCGTCGGCGCCGGTAGTGGGCGTCGGCTCCAGAAGAAGCCCTGGAGAGCCGAGAAGGCCCAGAGGAAGCCGGCGCGCATGAGCCCGGTTGTTCTCGACGAAGCGGCGGCCGACGAAGCGCTGCATCCCTGATGCGCGGGTGATCGGGGCGGAGTCAGCGCAGGACTTGAGGGCTCTGACGTCGGCAAAGCGGGTCCGGTCGTCGCCGATCGCGACGATGACACGGGCTGCGAGCCGGGGACCGAGGCCGGGGAAGTTGAGCAGGATCTCGCTGTCGGCGCGCTGGTGGAAGGCGGCTTCGGCGCCTGTGGCGAGGTCGTCCGCGGCCTGGCAGGTGGTGCCGCGTGGCCCGGCTACACGCTGATCGGTTTCGCTGCCCGAGGAAACGGATGACCGGCGGCAGACGGCCGCGCGTTGCACTGATCGGCCGTCGTTTCGCATTCCCGCCAAGTTGTGCGTCGCGTCTCGACAGCGGTCAAGGCGCTCGCTGACACTCGCCGTGCTCGTCCAAATGCAGTGCCGGCCTCGGGAATGACGCTTGTCACCTCGATCAGGAGGCTCCATGCACCGACTGACCGTCTGCTATTCCCGGCCTGAGGAAGTCGGCGAAGAGGGCGGCCACGTCGTCCGGGTAGACCGCCCCGACG
>NZ_JBEPBI010000560.1:0-1571 GCF_040299045.1 Streptomyces sp. NPDC001027 | reverse complement strand
CTGCGAGCCTCCACGAGCGGCCCGCAGCGCCCCCTGTCCAATCCGTCCACGCCCCCACCGGTCACCGGCGGGGGCGTTCCGCGCGGGCCGCGCAGCGCCCGGCCGGGGCGTTACGGGCGTTACCCGCGTTACGTAACTTGCCGGCATTGCAGGCGTGGCGGTCCTGTGGGGCCGACGAGCCTGACAAGCGTTACGGGCGTTACGGGCGTTGCAGGCGTTGCGGGCGTTACCGCTGTCAGGTTCGCAGGACCGGCCCGAACCGGACGTCGTAAGGATCTCCGGGGTGCATCACGGCCAGCACGCGCTCGCCCTCGGCGAGCACGTCCCGCTTCTGTGTGCCGGTGAGACGACCGAACGGCTCGACGACCAGGGCGTCCCGCTCCAGTCTCCACACGCCCGCCAGGAAGCCGTCGACCAGGAGAGTGCTGTACGCCTGGTTGCCCTGCCAGGAGCGCCCCCAGTACTCGGGCGGGACGACGCGGCCGCGGTCGGCGTGGGAGAGGAGGAGGTTGTCGAACTCGGGGAGGAACCGCGGCGGGGCAGTGGTCTCGGGGTCGGGGCGCGGGGCCTCGGGCAGGTCGAACAGTTCGACGCCGTGCTCGTCCCGGAAGACCGACAGCTGCGGGCGCAGACGTCCGAAGGCCTCGCGCAGCCGGGTCAGACCGGCCCAGGTCTGCATGTCCTTGACGGAGGCCGGGCCGAAGGCCGCCAGATAGCGCAGGACGACGGCGTCCACGGCCGGCGCCTCCTGCGCGGGGCGGCCCAGCCAGTGCTCGGCCGTGGTGAGGGCGACCTGTCCGCTCCGGCCCCACAGCCCACGCGGAGTGACCTGGACCAGGGGCAGTCGGCAGCGCGCTGCCACGGCGAGGGACTGCGGGTCGGCGTCCGGCCACTCCTCGGTGAGCGCCTCGCGCAGTTGCCCCATGGTGCGCGGCTCGTCCTCGACCAGCTCGCGGGCCAGGGCGGCGAGCCGGTCGAGGTCGACCCCGACGAGCCCCTTGCGGAAGTTCGTCAGCTCCCGGTCGCGGGCGGGCTGGACGAGCGGCCGCAGCGTCAGGCAGTCCTCCGCGGTGTGGGTGTGGATGGTGGAGCGCATGCTGACGATGCGGACGACCTCGCGGTCGGCCATCAGCCCCGACAGCTGCTCCGGGGCGAAGCCGTCGAGGCGGGCGGCGAGCGCGTAGTACGGCGGCTTGACGTTCTGCGCCTGCAGTCCGAGGAGATGCTCCACCGCGGCCTTGACGGACAACTCGGCCGGGCTCAGCAGCAGTTGCCGGGCGAGGGTGGCGCGGTTGAGAGCCCGGGCGTCGAGCAAGGGGCCCACCGGGGACGTCGTCTTCGTCATACGAGCAAGCTAGTCGGACTTGCGGACAGCTTCTGTCCGCGACGCGGCGGGAGTGGCTGCGTGGGGCGGGGCAGGGCTACGCGGGACGAGCCGGGCTACGCGGGGCGGGCGAGCCCGGCTAAACGAAGCTGCCTAGGAGCTGTCTTCAAATGTCACGCCCACATCAGGAGCGAGGCGAGGGTGACGGCTGCCTGGTAGGACTCGGCGGTCTTGTCGTAGCGGGTCG
>NZ_JBEPBI010000559.1:0-1599 GCF_040299045.1 Streptomyces sp. NPDC001027 | reverse complement strand
CACCACGAACGCCGACAGATCCCAACCACACGTCAACTCATCCAAATACACCGCACCCCACGCCTTCGCCCCCACCACCCGACCCACATGAGCGGGCGTCATCGCATCGATCGCCTCCATGTCCAGGACACCGGCCACATGAGCGATGCCGTCGACGCGGTGGGCGTCGAGAAGGGCGGCGACCTGGGAGCGGTCGGCGACGTCGCACGCGACGACGTCGACGCGTTGCGCTCCGGCCGCCCGCAGCCGAAGGACGGTGTCTGCCAGGCCGGCAGCGTCCGGGCCGCTCCGGCTGGTCAGTACGAGTTCCTCCGTACCGCGTGCGACGAACCATTCGGCGACGCGCACCCCGAGCACACCGGTCCCCCCGGTGACGAGCAGTCGCCGCGGAGCCGGACCGTCGTGGCCCTGCGAGGACACCGGATCCGTTCCGTACGCAGACGCCGGACGCAGCCGGCGGCCGAAGACCTGCCCCCGGCTCACCACCGCTTGATCCTCGCTGCGCTGCGCCAGCAACGAGACGAGCGAGGCGAGATCCCCGTCGTTCGGCGTCGCCGTCAGGTCGACGAGTCCGCCCCAGCGGTCCGGGTGTTCCAGAGCGGCCACACGGCCGAACCCCCATATCGCGGCCTGCGCCGGATCGTCGGGGGCGCGGCCGGGTCCGAACCCTGCCCGGGTGACGACCCACAGGGGCGCTGCGACGCCTGCGTCACCGAGAGCCTGCACCAGAGTCATGGTGTGCACCACGCCGGCGTCCGGACCGGAGACGACAAGGTCGTCGCCGAGCCCCGGAAGAGACAGGCAGGAGAGCACACCGGCCGGCGCGATCCCGTCGACGGCCGCCTCCAGGAGATCGGTGAGCGATTTCCTGTCCCGCACGTCGCAGGTGAGCCGCTCCAGACCGGGGATGAACCGATCGAGCCCCGCGAGGGGGAAGGCGTCAGGTCCCTGGAGCAGCAGCCAACGCCCGTCCAAACGCCCGCCCAGAGGCGACGAGGCCGGCAGTGCCACCGGTTCCCAACCGACGCCGTACCGCCAGCCGTCGACCTCGGCGCGCGTCACCTGCTCGCGGCGCAGCTCCGTCAGCGCGGGAAGCACGGCCTGCAGCGCCTCCTCGGGCACCCCGAGGGTCGCCGCCAGATCGTGCGGCCCCTCCTCCACCATCGTCCAGAAGGACGCGTCGCCGTCGGAGACCGAGGGCCTCGCCGACTCCACCGTGCGTGCGGTGACCGTGGGCCAGAAGTCGGTCCGCCGGAAGGCGTAGGTGGGCAGGTCGACGGGTTCGTCTCCGCCTGCGTCCCCAAACACGGCCGGCCAGTCGATCTCCGCGCCGTGGACGTGGAACTTCGCCATCGCCCGCAGGGCCGCCAGATGCTCGGAACCGTCCCTGCGCAGCATCGATGCGAACACCGCGTCGCCGGTGTCGTGGGTGTCGTCGGGGAGGCTGTTCTGCGCGAGTGCGGTGAGGGTGGAGTCCGGGCCGATCTCCAGGAAGCGGGTCACACCCTCGCCTGCCAGCACGCCGACCCCGTCGGCGAAACGCACCGCCTCCCGCACATGCCGCACCCAGTACTCCGCCGACGCCAACTCGCCCTCCAC
>NZ_JBEPBI010000558.1:0-1600 GCF_040299045.1 Streptomyces sp. NPDC001027 | reverse complement strand
CCGGACTCCAGGCGCGTCTGCGCGGCCTCTCCCCTGAGGCGCGCCAGCGGGAACTCCTCACAGAGGTCCGCGCCCGGGCCGCGCCGGCACGGTCACGGACCGGTGATCACGGGCGCACCGATCAGCGCTGCAGGGTGAGAACGCCGGGCCGGTAGGGCAGCTGCTCGTAGGGGGTGCCCTGCGGCGGGTTGGGGGCCTGGCCCTGGTAGAGGAACCGAAGGTTGCAGGGGTCGATGGTCATGGTCTGGTCGGGGTTGTCGCGGACCAGGTCACCGTGGCTGATGTCGTTGGTCCAGGTGGCGCCGCTGTTGGCCTTGCCCGCGAAGGGGCTGCTCTCGCTGGTGGCCTGCGGAGTCCACGAACCGTTCAGACCGGAGGCGGTGAACGAGCGGAAGTAGCGCACGTTGCCGGTCGTCTTCGCCTCGACGATCATGAGGTACTGGTTCTGGTCCTTGACCTTGTAGACCTGGGGCGCCTCGAAGAGGTTGTCGGTCGTGTCGCTCATGACCGTGGTGTACGAGGAGCCGAAGCTGCCCGGGAAGTTCCCGATCGGCATCGTCGCCTTGTAGATCTTGCCGTTGTCACCGGCGAAGAACAGGTACATGTTCTGGGCGTCGGCGATCAGGGTCTGGTCGATCGGTCCGGTGCCGGACTCGGTGCGGGGGAGGGTCCCGGTGAACAGCGGCTGCGGCGCGGACCAGCCGCCCGGGTTGGTGGGGTCGCTGGAGGTGCGGTAGTTGAAGGCCCAGCCGCCGCTCCACTGGGAGGCCAGCACCCAGATGTTCTTGGGCGCGAAGTAGAACAGCGTGGGCGCCACCGCGGACTGGCTCATGCCGGTCTGGGCGGCAGACGCCATGTCCGACCAGTTGGTGAAGGGGGCGAACCCCGCCGAACCCCACGACCCCGACGACGTCGAGTAGTTCGTCCCGTAGACCACGTGCTTGCCGTTGTAGGTCACGGTGGTGAAGTCCTTCAGCGAGGACCAACCGTTCGACGGCTGAGCCAGGGCGCCGGTCGAGGTCCACCGGTACGTCGACGGCAGGGAACACGTGCTGCCGGTCGATGCCAGGCCGGTCCACTTCTGGTTGCTGCCGCCGTTGCACGTCGCGATCTCGAGCGCCGTGCCGTTGGCCGTACCGGAGCCCGTGGTGGCCAGGCACAGCCCGGATTCCACGCCGACGATCGTGCCGTCGGAGTTCACCCGCCACTGCTGGTTCGCACCGCCCGTACAGCTCCAGATCACCGGCTTGGTGCCGGGTGCGGTGGCGTGGCCGGGAGAATCCAGGCACTTGTCGCCGTACACGGTCAGCTGCTTGTCGTCGGTCGCCGTCCACTGCTGGTTCGTGCCGTTCCAGCAGTCCCAGATCTGCAGGGTCGTGCCGTTGGTCTGGCTGGCGCCCGGAACGTCGAGACACCGTCCGGATCCCGTGCCGCGCACGGCGCCGGTGGTGGCTGCCTGAGCCGGGTCGACGACGAGGGTGGCCGCCGAGGCGACCAGGGCCACGAGCGCCACTGACAGATGCCTGCGGCTGAATCCACGTCTGTGCATGGGTTCTCATTTCGTTGAGCGGGCGATTCCGTCCGGCCGCGTGACAGGTTG
>NZ_JBEPBI010000557.1:0-1657 GCF_040299045.1 Streptomyces sp. NPDC001027 | reverse complement strand
AGAAGGCTTCCGCATACCGGTCGGTGGACGTGTTCAGTCGAACTGGGTTCTGGATCGGGTGATCGCGGCGGTGTCGGCGCATGAAGACAGAGTCCCCTCGGTAGCTCGGGGTTGCGAAGCCACTCGAGCACCAAGGAGACCCTGTTGTCGCAGTCTTGCGTGACCGTGCCCGTCGCGTCCAACTCCCGTGTGTCGTTGTGCGAGTGCCTCGCTCACCGGTTCGGGAACGCGGGTGACCGGCCGGGGCGAAGCCGGTGTTATGCCTCGGACATGACGGAGGCGGAATGGCAGGAAGTCCGCTCTGCGCTGCCGGTGCCGGCCTGGCTGGCGGGCCGGGGTGGGCGGCCCGAGGGCTACTGCCACCGCGTGATGTTGGATGCGGTCCGTTATGTCGTCGACAACGGCGTGAAGTGGGTCAACCTGCCCGCGGACTTCCCGCCGTTTCGGCGGGTGCATGCCTTTGCCCGCCGCTGGCAGGCCACCGGGCTGCTGGCCGAGTTCCATGACCGGCTGCGCGACCGCGTGCGCGTGAAGGAGGGCCGCTCGGTGGATCCGACGGCTGCGATCGTGGACTCGCAGTCGGTGCGGGCCGCGGCGAACGTGCCGCGCGTGACGTCAGGGTGGGACGGCGGCAAAAGGGTGGGCGGGCGCAAGCGGCACGTGGTGGTGGACTGTCTCGGGCTGGTCCTGGCGGTCATGGTGAGCGCGGCGAGCGTGCAGGACCGCGACGCGGGCGTCCCGCTGCTGGCGCGGCTGCGCGAGCAGTATTTCTCGGTCCGTCTCGTCTGGGCGGACGGCGGCTATGCCGGCCGCCTGGTCGACCTCGCCCGCTCAGAGCTCCGGCTCACCCTCGACATCGTCCGCCGCTGCGACGACACCACGGGTTTCGTGGTGCTGCCGAGACGGTGGGTGGTGGAGAGAACGCTGAGCTGGCTGATGCGCTCGCGCCGGCTGGTGCGTGACTACGAGACGCTGCCCGCGATGCACGAGGCGATGGTGCTGTGGTCGATGACCATGCTGATGGCCGGGCGACTGGCCGGACGCCGCCGGAGTGCCTTCATCCCGCGGCAGCCGGCGCCGTCGTCATAGCGGAGGCGAACACGTTCGGCGCCACCTCGGTGGCCCACCCGCGGGCGGCCAGCCGCTTGACCCGCGAGCGCACTCCCTCGATCCGGGTCGGTGTCGCCTCCCATTCCAGCCCGGCCAGGATCTGCTTCACCCGCATCCCGCCGGCGGCCTCCGGCGAGGCGAGCACCCGCAGGATCTGCTGGTATTCGGGCGCGAGCACCTGGGCGGCGGCATTCTCACCCCGGTGCGGAACGGTCGAGCCAGCGACCGCACTACGGGACAACTCGCCGCCCTGACTGGCCTGTTCACCCAGCACCTCGGCCACCGTTTCCCGGGCGCCGGCCAGCCTCACCAGGGCGCCTTCCGCCGCCACGAGCGCAGCCTGCACTCGATCGGCCTCCTCCCGTAGCCGGGCTACCTCCTCGCGGACCTTCTTCTCCCGGGCTTCCAGCATTCCGAGCACCGAGGGCACAGCCACCTCCACGGACGAGACGAGCAGACGAACCGCCCCATCTCTTCCGCCCACAGGTGGAGTTCATGCCCACCAACGTCGAACCACACGATCATGTTCGGAAAGCGGAAGCCTTCT
>NZ_JBEPBI010000556.1:0-1705 GCF_040299045.1 Streptomyces sp. NPDC001027 | reverse complement strand
CCCCGGAACCCAGCGGGTCCGGGGCGAAGTCCGGTGTCACGCGCGGTCCGCGCGCCGACGGACGTCAGATGCGGCGCTCGGCGCGGCGCCGCATCCAGAACAGCCCGCCGCCGACCACCGCCGCGGCGACGAGCCCGCCGCCGATCGCGACGTCGGTCGGGGTGGCGCCACTGGTGCTGCTGCCGCCGAGGCCGCCGCGGACACCGCCGATGACGGTGAAGGCGGCCGGGCGGGTCAGGGTACGGCCGGAGCAGTTGACGGTGACGTCGTAAGCGCCGGGGCGGGCGGTGTCGTTGACGGTGGCGGTGCCCCTGGCCGTCTGGTTGGCGCCGTTGATCGGCGTCAGCTGGGCCTGCGGGAACGCCGCCGAGGTGACGGCCCCGCCGGCGGGGCAGCCGTCGACGGTGATCGTGAGCTGGCCGCCGCGGGCGATGACGGCGGGCAGGACGACGATGTTGCTGGGGTTGGCGCCCATGCCGTCCCGGGCGACAGCGGCGGGGGCGGTGAGGGTGAGGGCGGCGGCCGCGGCGGCGGTGACCGCCGAGGCCGCCAGAGCACGAGTGGTACGCATGTGATCCTCCGCGGAAGGCGCCCCGGGTCCCGTCCCCGGCATGTCGGCGAGAAAGCACCTCCCGGGTCGACCCTCGGATGCCGTGCGGGCGCCCGCATTTCGGGAATGGTCCGTCCTGGTGAGGAGACACGCCGGGCGATATGCACACAATCGGATATCGCCGCAGGTCACGGACCGTCAGAAAATATCTGCCGTCGTCAACTCGGATGGCGCACCGGGCGAAGCCGCGGCCACCCGTTCGCCGTTGCCCCGTCGCCGGTTCACGTCGCGGCGCTTAGCGTTTGCCGTATGCGCGATAGGGACGCGGCGACGGCCGTGTCGAAAGGGGATGGCGAATGTCTGCGTACGAGCTGTCCGAGGCGGCGGAAGAGGAGGAGCGGCGGCGGAAGCGCGCACCCTGGGGCGTGATAGCGCTTGTTCTGCTGACCGGTCTCGCGCTCATCCGCAACGGGTCGGGAGAGTTCGACATCGGCCCGCCGCAGCCGGCCGCGGCGGCGGCCGCGGACGGCCGCACCGCCGGCGACGTCTTCGGACGGACCGCGGCCGCGCTGCCCTACGCCGAGCCGGACCGGGTGCGGATCCCCGCCATCCGGGTCGACGCGCCCGTCATGGCGGTCGGCCTCGACACGGACGGCTGGGTGGGGGCGCCGCCGCCGGAGGACCCGAACCTCGCCGGCTGGTTCACCGGTGGCGTCTCACCGGGCGAGAAGGGGACGGCGGTCGTCGTCGGCCATGTCGACAACAAGCTAGGTCCCGCCGTGTTCTACGGCCTCGGTGCGCTGAAGAAGGGCAACCGCGTCGAGGTGTCGCGCAAGGACGGGAAGACGGCGGTGTTCGAGATCTACGGCATCGAGGTGTTCGCCAAGAACAACTTCCCCGGCGACCGCGTCTACGCCTCCAAGGGGTCGCCGGAACTGCGGGTCATCACCTGCGGCGGCGGTTTCTCCAAGGCGAACGGATACGACGGCAACGTCGTCGCCTTCGCCCGCCTGGTCGAGGTCCGCTGAGCGGACGCGGCCGGGCGGGCGGCCCGCGTCAGGCGCGCTGGGCGTGCGGCAGCGTCAGGTGATAGCCGGAGTCCAGCAGCCGCGGCAGATAGCTGCGCAGCGCCCGCACGACGCCGGGGGCGACCGC
>NZ_JBEPBI010000555.1:0-1717 GCF_040299045.1 Streptomyces sp. NPDC001027 | reverse complement strand
GGCCGACGAAGCCTCGACAAGGCGAGCGCGGCCGTCCGGTCCGTCGAGGCCAGAATGCTGGCCGGCCTGACCGAGACCGAGCAGTCAGACGCGTTCCGGATCCTGCAGAGGATGGTCCATTCCCTGCACGGTGACAACGAGGGCGCATAGCTCGTTCCGCGGCCGACGTCTCGTCACACTCGGACAGGAGTGCAGCCGAGCCTGAAATCGGTATCGGCGACCCCGAAACCCGACAGACCGCGACCACACCCTCTGCCAGACCATCCGGCCATGCAGAAAATCTGGGCGGACCAAGGGCTTCGCCGACCGCCTTGTGCGGCGGTCAAGCACGATCCTCGGCCGCGAGCTGGAGATCGTGCGCAAGGCCCCGGACCGGCGCGGATTCCAGGTCCAGCCCAGGAGATGGACGATCGAGGCCCCTTCTCGTCGCTCACCGCCCACCGCCGCCTCGCGCGTGACCACGAGTCCAGCCCGGCCCGCTCCGAGACCATGATCCGCTGGGCGATGATCGGCATCATGGTCCGCCGCCTCACCCGTGGCCGGCCGGCGATGCGTCCGGGCCCGCGCTTGGTCCGGCGAGACGTTCCGCAGATGCGCCGGCCTTCCCTTCCACGGAACACGTCCTGCGTCGGTGCTCTATCGAGCCAGGAACCGTTCAATCTTCTGTTGCAGGTCAGGCGGCAGGTTGTTCGACTTCGAGATGATCATGCGAAACTCTCGGCCGAGCTCGGAGTGCTCGGTCCAGACCGCTGGGTCCCTGGTGAGGACCGCGGACAGCAGATCACCTTCGTACATGTGCCCTTCTGCCATCGGGTCGTCCCGCAGCACCTCCAGCGCCAGCGGCAGGAGGTAGGGCAGCCCTATGTCCTGCCCGATCAACAGGCGCATGTCCTCGACGGTCAGCTCGCCGATCGGCCGACGCCGCAGTGCGTGTGCAGTAACGACGAGGCGGGTGGCATCGGCCGATGGGGCCGACCAGCGGTCGCGTTCAAGCTCTTCAAGAGAGCAGTCACGATTCAAAGGGCGCGTCACCGCCCGATCATCCTACGATGAGTTCACACACGCGACCTTGGGGATGGTTTTCTCCCTTTGTTTCATCCCGATATATGCTAGTTAAGTGGCTTTGCCGGGTCACGCCAGGAGATGGCGTTCTCGCCGGCCAACTCCCAGCGGGCATCGGACAGATCGCTTGGACAAGGAAGTCGACTGGGCACGCCTCCGGCGTACCGCCGCTCAACGAGTGCACCCAGGCGCGCAGCAATGACGACCGAAGCACGCAGCCCGGGAAACCGGGCATCCCGGGATGAGACAGCAACGAGCAGCACTCGGCCCCAACAGTCACACCTCAGGACTCATCGACCCCAGCCACACCGACTGCCTCTTTCGCATCGCATCCTCCCCCTTCGGGAATCCATCCATAAACAGGCAAGGCAGATGAAAACGACACCTCAGCAAGCCAGGTTGAGTGTCACTTACCCATGCAGCAGTCCCCCATACGAACGCGAGCTCGCAAGACGCGCCCGCCATCGGCTCGCAGTGCTGCGCCACGATTGACGGCGCGAGCGGTCCAGCCCCCGCCCTGGTGGTCCGGTGCGGCCGCCCCACGGTCGCCCGGCCGTGTCCCGCCGCGGGCCCGTGGGGCCGGCTTGTGCCGGGGCAGGTCGATCTGGGGCGGCGGTTCAGCTCAGGGCGCGTGCGCTGGTGAGCCCCGGTCAGC
>NZ_JBEPBI010000554.1:0-1727 GCF_040299045.1 Streptomyces sp. NPDC001027 | reverse complement strand
GCCGCGATTGCGCAGCCGCCGCCCCCGGCGGACGCCTGCACCACGGGGCGGACGTTGCCGAGGAACGCCTCCACGACTTCGCGTGGCGTGCGGGCCGGCAGTTCGTGCAGGTGGCTGCGGACGTCTTCTGCGTTGCGGCGGGCGGCTTCGAGTGCGAGTTGCTGTTTGCCGCCCGGGAAATGGTGATAGATCGCTCCGCGCGCGGCACCGCTCTCGGCCAGGACGTCGGTGAAAGACATCGCGGCCAGGCCGTGGCGCTGCAGCAGTCCGATTGCTGCGCTGATCATGCGGGACTTCGTGTCCGCGGCCATCGCGACCCCCTTGACTAGTACGACCATCCTAGTTCATGCTCGCCCCGCTAGGACGCACGTACTAGTGGCGTGGGCGGGACAGCCCCCGAAACCGGAGGTTCGTGATGGGCAAGACCTTTCTCTACACCGAGATCCAGGCGGCAGTGCCGTTCGATCGGTTCGACTGGCACCAGATCAACGCGGCACTGAAGACCGCGCCGGGCCTGATCCGCAAGACGTGGCTGTCCGGGATCGGCACCCACACCATCGGTGGCTTCTACGAGTTCGACAGCGCCGAGAACGCCCTGGCCTTCGCCCAGGGCCCCTTCGCCGAAGAAGCCCGCCGGGCCGGAGCCCCGGCAACGACACGACTGTTCGACGGCGACATCGTCAAGGACGCCAGCATCGACCTGAACTCGCCCTACTACACCTGACACCGCAGGGCGCCGCGGAGTCAGCTCTGGACACCGCCTCGCTCCGCTGCCTGGGCGAGGCGGTCCCAACAAAGAGGCATCTCGATGAACATCACGCGACACGCCGAGAACACCGTGAGCTGGATCGACCTCGGCACTCCCGACACGGAGGCGACGACGGCCTTCTACAACGCGCTGTTCGGCTGGACCGTCGCCCAACCGGACCCCAACGGCTACCGGCTCTGCACGCTGCGCGGACATCTCGTCGCCGCCCTGGGGCCGGCCGAGGACGCAGGCGCACCCTACTGGACGATCAACGTCACCGTGTCGGACATCCAAGCCACCGCCACCCGCTTCACGAACCTGGGCGCCCGGATCATCGTGGCCCCCACCGAAGTCGGGACGCTCGGCCGCTACGCCGTCGCTCTCGACCCCGTCGGCGCACCACTGTCACTCTGGCAGCCCGGCACCCACACCGGCATGCAGCTGAACCACGAACCGGGCACCTTCGCCGGCATCAGCCTGCTCACCGACCACTCCGCGGATGCCGCCGCCTTCTACCGACCAGCACTGCACTGGAACTCCAACCCTGAGCGCACCGAGTTCCGGTTGCCGGACAACTCCATCGCCGCCACCGGCAAGCCTCCGGGGAAACCGACAGTGCAGCGATCACTCTGGCTGGTCAGCTTCGCCACCAACAGACCCGATGCCGACGCCAAGCAGGCCCGACAGCTCGGTGCGACCCAAGTTCGCCAGGACTCCAACGGAGACCTGGTCATGCGCGATCCCACCGGCGCTCTGTTCGGCCTTACCCAGCACGTCCGATAGTCCCGCTCCGCCCGAACGCGTTGTCCCAGGCAATCGCGCACCAAGTTGTTAGGACGGTCGGTGTGCGCTCACCAGGAGCGTGTCGGCGGTGCGGGGCCCGCCGGTGGCGGGCAGGACGTCGACGGTGATGCGGGTGAATCCTGCCGCGTCGAGCAGCTTGGCCCATACGTGTTCCTGAAGGACCCAGCGCCGCATC
>NZ_JBEPBI010000553.1:0-1752 GCF_040299045.1 Streptomyces sp. NPDC001027 | reverse complement strand
GGGTGGTCCAGATCTTCTTGACGATCCGGATGTACTCGCGGGTGCGGTCGTAGCGCTCGTCCTTGGTCAGCGTGTCGCCCTCACGGCCCTGCTCGTGGTCGTTGCCGCCGGTGATGAAGTGGACGGTCAGCCGGCCGTCGCTGATCTGGTCGAGGGTGGCGAACGTCTTCGCCGCGAAGGTCGGGTAGGAGACGTTGGGCCGGTGGGCGAGCAGGATCTGGAGGCGGTCCAGTCGGCTCGCGATGTAGGCGGCGGCCGGCGCGGGATCCGGGGAGCCTGAACCGTAGGCGAACAGCACCCGGTCCCAGTCGTGGTCCTCGTGGGCTCGAGCGAGCCTGAGCGTGTACTCCTTGTCGAAGGCGGCGCCGGAGCGCGGTGTGGTCTCGGAGCCGTCGTTGGTGGCGGCGATGCCAAGGAACTCCACGGGCATTGGAGTCGGCCTTTCGTCGAGTCCGGTACGTCCTGCGGGGCCGGGCCGCGGACAGCGCGCGGGCACGGCGGTGCGGCCCTCGGCGCAGCCGGGTGCGACGGCGCTTCGGGATGCGGCGGGACAGCAGGGCGAACAGGGTGAACAGGGTGAACAGGGTGAACGAGTGTGATGGCGCAGGGGCAGGGGCCTCGGGTGCGGCGCACGGGCGTTGTAGGCCTCGCGGGCCTGTCGGTGCGCGGGTTGCCGGCGCGTGCGGACGACGGGTCACACAGGGGACGACGGGTCACGCAGGGACGCACTCGGGCCGCGAAGGGGTCACCGAGGGAGGGAAGGGCCGGTCAGACGGCCCGCTGCCGTGTCAGGCGCAACACGCTGCGGACCACACGCGACCGAAGTCGATGTGGTCGCGGGTGACCAGGCGCTGCTCGGCGTTCATGCGGTCAATTGAGCAGTACATCTCGCATCTCGTCAACTACTGCCCGGATGCCGGACCCGCCTGACCTGCCGGACCCTGCCGGAGGCCACGACGAGGCGTGCGCCGCTCCGACGCGCCTCGGCGCGACGCTCGCCGCCTCTGCCGAAGAAGGATTCCCTGCATTTCCTATCGGATAACTAGGAAACCATTGACGACCCGGCCGCCCGATGCGCAGGATGATGCACATGCCACCCGTGCGGTGAACCGCACGCCGCACGAAGCCCGTTCCGCTCCGCGCGCCCGTTCCGCTCGGCGCACGCCGGACAGCCCCGCACGATCACACGGACGCGATGCCCGCGTCACCCAGTGGACGAGATGCCCGCGCCCCGTCGCCGCATCCCGTCGCCGATCCCGAGGAGACCGCCGTCATGGGCGTTGCCACCGCGCCGTCCGCACCCGTCTCGCCGCACCACCGGACGGCGCCCGGCCGTGCGCACTGGCTGCGCGTGGCCCGCGAGACGGCGGACGACCTGGCCACCGACGCGGTGACCAGGGAGCAGGCGGGCAAGGTCCCCTTCGACGAGGTGTCACGGCTGCGTGAGGCAGGGCTGCTGACGCTCCTGGTCCCGGCCGGGCAGGGAGGCGGCGCGGACTGGAGCACGGCCTACGCGGTGGTCCGGGAGATCGCCGCCGCCGACGGCGCGATCGCCCAACTCCTCGGGTGTCACTACTTCCTGGGGTGGAGCACCCGATCGCTCACCGAGCCCGGCCGCGCCGTCCTGGTCGAGCGGCAGTCCGTGGCGGAGGGCTGGTGCTGGGGCGGCGGTCTCGCCCGCCGGGAACCGCCCCTGACGCTGACCGGGACAGCCCAGGGGTACGTGGTGGACGGCTGTCAGAGCTACGCCTC
>NZ_JBEPBI010000552.1:0-1759 GCF_040299045.1 Streptomyces sp. NPDC001027 | reverse complement strand
CGGTGTTCGCGCTGCTCGGACCGAACGGCGCAGGCAAGACCACCGCCGTCAAGATCCTCTCCACCCTCATCACCCCCGACGGGGGGCAGGCCCAGGTGGCCGGACACGACGTCAGCAGGTCACCGGACGGGGTCCGCGCGGCGATCGGCGTCACCGGGCAGTTCTCCGCCGTCGACGGACTCATCACCGGCGAGGAGAACATGCTCCTCATGGCCGACCTGCACCACCTGTCCAGGCGTGCGGGGCGGCGGGTCGCCACGGAACTGCTCGAGCGCTTCGACCTGGCCGAGGCGGCGAAGAAGCCCGCCTCCACGTACTCGGGCGGCATGAAGCGCCGGCTCGACATCGCCATGACGCTGGTGGGGGACCCGCGGATCATCTTCCTCGACGAACCGACCACCGGCCTCGACCCGCGCTCCCGCCACACCATGTGGCAGATCATCCGCGAACTCGTCGCCGACGGAGTCACCGTCTTCCTCACCACCCAGTACCTTCAGGAGGCCGACGAACTCGCCGACCGCATCGCGGTGCTGAACGACGGCAGGATCGCCGCCGAAGGCACTGCCGACGAGTTGAAGCGCATGATCCCCGGCGGCCACGTCCGGCTCCGCTTCACCGAACCGGCCGCCTACCGGTCCGCCGCCTCCGCGCTGTCCGACGCCACGCGGGACGACGAGGCGCTGGCGCTGCGGATGCCCGGCGACGGCAGCCAGCGCGCCCTGCGCTCCCTCCTCGACCGGCTGGACTCGGCCGGCGTCGAGGCGGACGAGCTGACCGTGCACACCCCCGACCTCGACGACGTGTTCTTCGCCCTCACCGGCCCCGCCGACGTCCCCGTCCAGCCCAAGGAGACCGCCCGATGAGCGCCGCCCTGACCCCCGCCCGCCCGGCCCGGATCTCCCTCGCCGTCCGCGACTCGACCACGATGCTGCGCCGTAATCTGCTGCACGCGTGGCGGTACCCGTCCGCGACCCTGAACCTGCTGCTCACGCCGATCATGATGTTGCTGCTCTTCGTCTACATCTTCGGCGACGTGATGAGCGCGGGCATCGGCGGCGGCGGCGCGGACCGCTCCGACTACATCGCCTACATCGTCCCGGGCATTCTGATGATGACCATCGGCAGCACCGTGATCGGGGCCGCCGTGTACATCTCGATGGACATGACCGAGGGCCTCATCGCGCGCTTCCGCGCCATGTCGGTCTACCGCGGCTCCGTGATCGTCGGCCACGTCCTCGGCAGTGTGCTGCAGTGCCTCGCCAGCGTGGTCCTCGTCGGAGCCGTCGGCGTGGCCATCGGCTTCCGGTCCACGGACGCCACCGTCCTGGAGTGGCTCGCGGCGTTCGGGCTGCTGGCGCTGTTCGCCCTGGCGCTCACCTGGATCGCGATCGGGCTGGGCATGGCCAGCCCGAACCCCGAGGCGGCCAGCAACAGTGCGATGCCGCTGATTCTCCTGCCGCTGGTCTCCAGCGCCTTCATCCCCGCCGACACGATGCCCGGCTGGTTCCGGCCGATCGCCGAGTACCAGCCGTTCACCCCGGCCATCGAGACCCTGCGAGGCCTGCTGCTCGGAACCGAGATCGGCGACAACGGGTGGATCGCGATCGCCTGGTGCATCGGCCTGATCGTGCTCGGCCACCGCTGGTCGACGGCGCAGTTCAACCGCGATCCGAAGTAGCGTCCACGGCGGCGCGGGCCTCGTGCACAGCTCGTCCCACCTCGGACGGACGAACGGACGGGCCTGTCGGGCGCCGGAGCG
>NZ_JBEPBI010000551.1:0-1767 GCF_040299045.1 Streptomyces sp. NPDC001027 | reverse complement strand
CGACGCCGTACGCCGGCGGGGCCGCAGGCTCGTCGTCGCCGAGCATCATGTCGGGGTCGAACATGACGATGACGGCGGCGACCAGGAGCACGGCGAGCGGTCCGGCCAGCATCAGCAGGAGGAACGACAGCAGACCGGTGGAGGACTGCGAGACGGCGGAGCCTCCGGTGAGATGCACGGAGACCGCGGCCATGCCGGTGTAGTGCATGCCTGTCACGGCCACCCCCATGACGAGGCTCGCTCCCAGGCTCGACCACAGGCCGCGGATGGAGACCGCCGCCCACAGGGCCGCCGTGGCGGCCGCGACGGCGATGGCCACGGACAGCAGCACGGTCGGCATGTCGTACTGGAGGCCGCCGTTGGTGTGGATGGCGGCCATGCCCAGGTAGTGCATGGCCGCGACCCCGAGCCCGGTGATCGTGCCCGCGACGGCGAGGTTCACGGCCGAGCCGCCGCGGTAGCCGACGAGGAAGACGCCGATGGCGACGACGACGATGGCGACGGCGAGGCTGAGCACGGTCTTCGTCGTGTCGTATTCGACCAGTGCGCCCTGGACGTTGAAGCCGATCATGGCGATGAAGTGCATGGTCCAGATGCCGCAGCCGATGGACACGGCCCCGAGGGCGAGCCATCTGGCTCTGTGGTGCGGGCGCCGCAGGGAGCGTGTCGTGCAGCGCAGTCCGAGCGCCGCGCCGAGGCAGGCCATCAGGTAGGCCGCGATCGGCGTCGCGGCCCCGTAGTAGAAATTGGAGACGGTGGCGGTCATCGACGTGTCCTTCGGGGTGGGTGAGGGCCGACGGCTCAGCCGAAGCGGTTCGGCGCGCGCGTCCGTGCGCCGCGGGGCACGGGTGGTTCGGCGCCCCGCGGTCCCGGCGAGCGGGCAGGCCGGGAGACGCGGAACGACCGGATCAAGCCAGGTGTTAAGTTGTACACGATTCAATCACGCCGTGCACACCAGGCCTTCACAATTTTCCCGACCGTTCGCCGAATCGATACATCGCCACGCTTCACCCAAAAGCGCCCCGTTCCGCGTAGGTCGCAGCCCGGGGACCCCCCTCACCGACCCCGACAGGCCGCCGGGGCGGGTCCCTTGACCGCGACCGCAGGCCGTCGCGCTACGACTGTTTCAGGACAGGTCCCCGGCCACGAAGGCCTGCTCCCGGGATCCCCGGGGACGGACCGCCGGGCCGGACCGCCGGGCTCAGTCCAGCCGCTCGTCGATCAGCCGGACGATCTTTCCGCTGCGCCCGTTCACCCTGAGCTCCGACAGCGGGACGTACTCGACCTTCAGCGGGTTGATCAGGCCGGCGCGGACGTGCTGGGCGAACATCGGGCGCAGTTCCTCGTAGCGCTTGATCACGGAGGCTGCGAGCTGTTCGGCGTCGCCGATCTCGCCCGCGATCCGCAACGCCAGTTCGTCCTTGGCGTCCCGGCGGCGCTGCACCGCCTGTATCCCCGCGATGAGCTGATCGCCGGACACCTCCTCCACCACCGCCCGCAGATCCTCCACGTAAACGGTGACCGGCCCGACCCTGGCGCCTTCCTCGGCCCGGCCCAGCAGGCGGAACCGCCGGTCCTCGTAGTCCACCCATTCCGCCGAGTCGCCCACCGGGTACCTGATGACCGGCATCAGCCGTCTGACCAGGTCCGTGACGAGCAACCGTCCGGGCCGCCCCGGTTCCCGGATCGGCTCGCCGGTGTTCTCGTCCACGATCTCCAGCCACTTCTGCAGACGGTGGACGCGATGGACGCGGGCGTCCGCCTCGC
>NZ_JBEPBI010000550.1:0-1771 GCF_040299045.1 Streptomyces sp. NPDC001027 | reverse complement strand
AACGGCAAGCTCGACCGCAAGGCCCTGCCCGCCCCCGCATACACCACCGGCACCGGCACCGGCCGGGCGCCGGCCAATGAGCGGGAGGAGATCCTCTGCGCCGCCTTCGCGCAGGTGCTCGGTCTGGAGAGTGTCGGCGTCGACGACAACTTCTTCGACCTCGGCGGGCACTCCCTCCTCGCCGTTCGACTCACCAGCCAGATCCGGGCGGTGCTGGGCGTCGAGGTGCCGTTGAAGGCGCTTGTGGAGGCGCCGACGGTGGCCGGACTGGCACAACAGCTCGGACATGAGAAATCAGCTAGGCCGGCGTTGCGGCCGATGCGCAGCCAGGAGGAGTTCTGATGGTTCCGTTGTCTTTCGCGCAGCGCCGGTTGTGGTTCCTTTCGCAGCTTGAGGGCCCGAGCGCCACTTACAACATCCCGATCGTCAGGCGCCTGCCGGGACGGATCGAGGTCGATGCACTCCACATGGCCCTGCGGGACGTCATCGGACGCCACGAGGTGCTGCGCACCGTCTACCCGACGGTCGACGGTGAGCCGTACCAGCGCATCCTGAAGATGGAGGAACTGGACTGGGAACCGGTGGTGGCCGATCTGTCGCCCGCCGAACTCGACTCTCGGATTTCGGAGTTGGAGTCCCACCCGTTCGACCTGGCCGACGAGGTGCCGATCCGTGCCACGCTGCTGCGGACCGGCCCGGAGGAGTCCGTGCTGGTCGTGGTCGTCCACCACATCGCGAGCGACGGCTGGTCGACGGGGCCGCTGCTGCGCGATGTGACGCAGGCCTACCTCGACCGCAGCGAGGGCCGGGCGCCCGAGTGGGAGCCGCTGCCCGTCCAGTACGCCGACTACACCCTCTGGCAGCGCGAACTGCTGGGCGACCAGGAGGACCCGGAGAGCCTGCTGGCCCGTCAGCTCGCCTACTGGCGCGACAAACTCGCCGGTGCTCCCGAGGAGCTCGACCTGCCGTCCGACCACGCCCGCACGGCGGTCGCCTCGCACCGCGGCCACGGCGTGGCGCTGGAGATCCCGGCCGCGGTCCACGCCCGGCTCGCCGAGGTGGCTCGTGCCGAGGACGCCACGGTCTTCATGGTCCTGCAGTCCGCGCTGGCGGTCATGCTGTCCCGCCTGGGCGCGGGCACCGACATACCGATCGCCACAGCCGTCGCCGGGCGAACCGACGTCGCGCTGGACGACATGGTCGGCTTCTTCGTCAACACCCTGGTCCTGCGCACGGACCTCACCGGCGACCCGGCCTTCCGCGAGGTGCTCGCCCAGGCGCGGCAGACCGGGTGGGACGCTCTCACGCACCAGGACGTGCCGTTCGAGAAGCTCGTCGAGGAGCTCGCACCTGCCCGCTCCCTGGCCCGGCACCCGCTGGTCCAGGTCATGCTGACCGTCCACAACAACGAGCGGATCGTGCTGGAGCGCTCTGGCGCCGAGTCCGACGGTCGGACGGCGGCGGGCGCCGCGGTCGACGTGCGCGCGGCCAAGTTCGACCTCGAACTCGACTTCGTTGAGCTCTTCGATCAGAACGGCACTCCGGCGGGCCTGCGCGGCTCGCTGACCGCCTCGGTGGACCTCTTCGAACGCGACGCCGCCGCGCGGCTCGCGACCCGGTTCCGACGGGCGCTGGAACTGCTGGTCGCCGAGCCGGAGACCCGGGTGAGCGGCCTGGAGGTGCTGGACGCGGTTGAGCGTCGGCGTGTTCTGGTGGAGTGGAACGACACGGCGGTGGGGGTCGAAGGGGGCACGCTTCCGGGGTTGTTCGA
>NZ_JBEPBI010000549.1:0-1776 GCF_040299045.1 Streptomyces sp. NPDC001027 | reverse complement strand
CCGGGACTGCCGGTGCTGGTCCTGTCCCAGTACGTCGAGGAGTCGTACGCCGCCGAGTTGCTGGGCGGCGGGGCGAGCGGGGTCGGTTACCTGCTCAAGGACCGGGTGGGCCGGGTCGACGAGTTCCTGGAGGCCCTGGAGCGGGTCGCCTCCGGCGGTACGGCGCTGGATCCGGAGGTGGTGACCGAGCTGCTGACCCGCCGACGGGACTCACCGCTGGACTCCCTCACCCCGCGCGAGCGCGAGGTGCTGAAGCTGATGGCCGAAGGGCACGACAACGCCACCATCGCCGGCACGCTGGTCATCACCGAGCGGTCGGTCAGCAAGCACATCGGCAACGTCTTCCTGAAGCTGCATCTGCCGCCCAGCGACAGCGGGCACCGCCGGGTCCTCGCTGTGCTGGCCTACCTCAACGGCCCTCACAGGAAAGGATCCTGACCGCTCATCCGAGGGCGTCTCACCGGAGTGCGTCCAGCACGGCGTCCGCCATACCGCGTTCGCCTCGCTCGTTGGGGTGGACGGCCGCGGCCGGGCTGCTGGGGACAAGGGGTTCGATCCAGCGGGTGGCCGCGTCCGAGCAGGCGTCGCGGCCCTCGGACGGACGGTACGTGTCGACGTACACCGCTCCGGATGTCTGAGCCCGCTCGCGCAGCTCGCTGTTGAGCTGCTGCTCCTTCTCCCGCAGGTAGCTCATGTCGCCGGGCGCGAGGGGCAGTTCGCCACCGCAGCCGGTGCCTTCGGTGCCTTCGGTGCCTTCGGCGGGCAGGATGGCCGGATAGCCGACGACGTAGACCCGGGCCTGGGGCGCGCGGCGGTTGATCTCCGTCAGCGCGCCGGCGAGCCGTTCGCCCGCGGCCTCGATCTTCCGCTGCACCTCGTCGGTGCGGCGGTGGACGTAGTGCCCTCTGCAAAGGGCGTCCTCGGGGATGTACGTGCCGCCGAGGGCCTGGTACGCCAGCGCCACCGTGACGCACCGCTTGATCATCGAGCCGAAGCCGATGTCGTTGCCGCCGATGCCGAGGGTGACCAGCCGGGTCTTCGGTGAAAGCGCCGAGAGTTGGGGCGCGTTGGCGCCGGAGGCGATCCCGGAGGCCGCCGCCAGGGCCAGGGTGCGCAGGGTACCGGTGCGGACCGAGAGAGCGAGCGGGATGGCGAGGGAGGCGGTGACGGCGATGGCCAGGGCGGCCGGGGTGGTGAGGAGGCCGGTGGAGTCCTCGCCGGTCGCGGTGAGCGGGAGCAGGGCGGCGAAGCCGGCGAGGGTGAGCGCCATGCCGTGCCATTCGCCGCGGCTGACGCGGCGTCCGGCGCCGCGGGCGGCGAGCGGTACGGCGGCTGTGACGGTCAGCGCGCCGAGGCACTGGCCGAGGGTGAGCGGGCCGTACGTGAGGGCGGCGACGTGCAGGGTCGCGCCCGTGGCATTGGCGGAGTTCGACGCCCACCAGGCGGGGCCGGCCGACAGGCGTCGCAGCCCATGCCCGCCGGTGGAGGCCACGCGGTGCTGCGTCGCGGCCGCGGCGGCGTGGGTGGCGACGGAGGCGAGCGCCAGTACCACGGCGACCGTGATGTTCATGGTGGGGGCTCCAGTCGGGGAGTAGCGGCTGGTGAAGTCCGGCCTGCTCTGCGGGGTTTGCGAGGCGTCTTGCCGTCGTCCACGATTCCGTGGGCCGTCGGCCGGGCCGAGGGGGCGCCCTCCCGAGGCGGGGGTGTAGCGGGCTACGCCCCGTGCCGCCTGCCAAGTCCCGGGCCCGGCGGCCGGAGCTGGGGTAAGGCTCCGGC
>NZ_JBEPBI010000548.1:0-1776 GCF_040299045.1 Streptomyces sp. NPDC001027 | reverse complement strand
CCACCGCGAGCGAGGCGCCGGTGACGGAGGCCGCGGCGGGGCTCGCCAGGTAGACGATGGCCGCGGCGACTTCGTCCGCGGTGACCAGGCGTCCCATGGGCTGACGGGCGTTGAGCGCGGCGCGCTCGCGCTCGGGGTCGTCTGCCCCGTCGAGCAGCCGGGAGACCCACGGGGTGTCGGCGGTGCCCGGGTTGACGCAGTTGACGCGGACGCCCTCGCGGACGTGGTCGGCGGCCATGGCGAGAGTGAGCGAGAGGACCGCGCCCTTGCTGGCGCAGTACAGGGCGCGCTGGGGAAGGCCCGCGGTGGCGCCGATCGAGCAGGTGTTGACGACCGCCGCGTGGGCGGAGCGCCGCAGATGGGGCAGGGCGGCGCGGGTGACGCGCACGATGCCGACGACGTTGACGTCCAGGACCCGGTGCCAGTCGTCGTCCGCGTTGTCCTCGATGGTGCCCACTGCGCCGACGCCCGCGTTGTTCACCACGATGTCCAGACCTCCGAGGCGCTCGGCGGCCTGTCCCACCGCGGCGCGCACCGAGGCGTCGTCCGTGACGTCGGCCCGCAGGCCGAGCAGCGGGTCGTCGACGCCGTCCGGGTCGAGGTCGAGGACGGCGACCGACGCGCCGCGCGCCGCCAGCGTGCGGGCGGTCGCGAGGCCGATGCCGGACGCGCCCCCGGTGACGATCGCTCTGAGCCCTGACAGTTCGGTCATGCGGTCCCTCCCTGAGCGGCGCGGTCGGCGATCCAGAAGGCGCCGTCCGGGTAGCGGTACGCGGCGATGGACTCCTCCTTCATGGTGGCGGAGAAGCCGGGCGCGCGCGGCGCACGGTAGTGGCCGTCGCGCATGACGACGGGTGCGGTGAAGTGTTCGTGGAGGTGGTCGACGAACTCGATGACGCGGTTCTCGGTCGTGCCGGAGAGCGCCAGGTAGTCGAACATCGACAGGTGCTGGACCAGCTCGCACAGCCCCACCCCGCCGGCGTGCGGGCAGACGGGCACGCCGAACTTGGCGGCGAGCAGCAGGATCGCGAGGTTCTCGTTGACGCCGCCGACCCGGGCCGCGTCGATCTGCAGGACGTCGATGGCGCCGGCCTGGAGGAGCTGCTTGAAGACGATGCGGTTCTGCACGTGCTCACCGGTGGCGACCTTCACGGGCGCGACGGCGCGGCGCACGGCGGCGTGGCCGAGGACGTCGTCCGGGCTGGTGGGCTCCTCGATCCAGTACGGGTCGAACTCGGCGAGGGCGTTGGTCCATTCGACCGCCTCCTGCACGTTCCACCGCTGGTTGGCGTCGATGGCGATGCGGACGCCGTTGCCGACGGCGGCTCGGGCGGTGCGCAGGCGGCGGATGTCGTCGTCCCGGTCCGCGCCGACCTTCAGCTTGATCTGGGTGAAGCCGTCGGCGACGGCCTGCTTGGCCAGCCGGGTGAGCTTGTCGTCGGAATAGCCGAGCCAGCCCGGGGAGGTGGTGTAGCCCGGGTAGCCGTTCTCCAGCAGGGTCGCCTCCCGCCCGGCGAGGCCGGTGCGGCCCTCGCGCAGCAGCGTCAGGGCGTCCTCGGGGGTGAGGGCGTCGGCGATGTAGCGGAAGTCGACCTGGGAGACCAGCCACTCGGGGTCGGCGTGGGCGAGCAGCTGCCACAGCGGCTTGTCCGCGCGCTTGGCGGCGAGGTCCCACACGGCGTTGAGCACGGCGCCGATCGCCATGTGCATCACGCCCTTCTCGGGGCCGAGCCAGCGCAGCTGGCTGTCGCCGACGAGGTCGCGGCTGAGCGAGCC
>NZ_JBEPBI010000547.1:0-1812 GCF_040299045.1 Streptomyces sp. NPDC001027 | reverse complement strand
GGACGGAGGAACTCCCACTCCTCATCGGACAGTTCATGGCGACGTATCACCCGACCATGATCCACCACTCAAGATCAATTGAAGACACGACCTAGAAGGCTGATGAAGATCTTGGGTTCTGGCCCCGCCGCCTGAGCGGCGGGGCCAGACTCGTTTTCGTGGCGATGGGCGAGTGGGCCGGGGAGACCGTCGGCCCGGATGTGTGGGAGACCTGTCGGGAGTTGATCCCGGCCGGGAGTGTGTTCGCGTTCCTGGCCGAGCATCGTGGTGCGCTGTTCCCGGCGGAGATGTTCGCGGACATGTATCCGTCGGCGAACGGGCGGCCGAGCATGCCGCCGCAGATCCTGGCCGCCGCGATCACCTTGCAGGCCCTGCACGGGCTGTCGGACTTCGAGACGGTCCAGGAACTGCGGTGCGACCTGCGGTGGAAGGCCGCATGCGGACTGGGCCTCAACGACATGGCGTTCGACCCGTCGCTGCTGGCCTACTTCCGCCGCCGACTGGCCCGTTCCGCCCGCCCGAACCGTATTTTCGAGGCCGTGCGCGAGGTCGTGAAGGCCACCGGTGTCCTGAAGGGCAAGCACCGCCGGGCGCTGGACTCCACCGTGCTGGACGACGCGGTCGCCACCCAGGACACCGTCACCCAGATCATCGCCGCCGTCCGGGCGGTGATCCGCGAGGTCCCCGGCGCCGGCGCGGTCGCCGCTGTCCATTGCAGCGCGCACGACTACGCCGACCCGGGCAAGCCCCGCATCGCCTGGAACGACGAGCAGGCCCGCGCCGAACTGGTCGACGCGCTGGTCACCGATGCCCTGCGGCTGCTGGGCCACCTGCCCGGCCAGCAGCTCGGCGAGAAGGCCGCGAACGCGGTCGGCATCCTGGCCCTGGTCGCCGGCCAGGACGTCGAGCCCGCCGAGGACTCCGACGGCCGCGACGGACGCTGGCGCATCGCCCGGGGCACCGTCCCGAACCGGATGGTCTCCACCGTCGATCCGGAAGCCCGGCACGTCCACAAGACCCGCAGCCACCGGCAGGACGGCTTCAAGGCCCACCTGGCCATCGAACCCGAGACCGGCTTATACACCGCCGTCGCCCTGCGGCCCGGCGCCGGGCCCGAGTACCATGAGGCCGCTGTGGGCCAGGAACTGCTCGCCGACGAGGACACCCCGGTGGACGCCTTCGGTGACACCGCCTATTCCACCGGCGACGCCCGCCAGGCCCTCCACGAGGCCGGACACCGGCTGTTCCTCAAGCCCGCACCACTGCGGCCCGCCGTCCCCGGCGGCTTCACCCTCGACGACTTCACCGTCGACACCACCACCGCCACCGTGACCTGCCCGGCCGGACACACCGTGGCTCTGTCCGTCCCCGGCGGGCAGCATCACCAACGCAAAGCCTTCTTCGGGGACTTATGCACCGGATGCCCCCTGCGTGAGCGGTGCACCAAAGCCAAGGCCGGACGCATCCTGACCATCCGCCCCCACCACGACCAGCTCGCAGCCGCCCGCCACCAGGCCGCCGCCGACCCCGGCTGGCAGGCCGACTACCGCCGCTGGCGGCCCCCCGTCGAACGCGCCGTCGCCTGGCTCGTCCACCACGGCAACCGCCGTCTGCGCTACCGCGGCACCATCAAGAACGACACCTGGCTCCACACCCGAGCCGCCGCCCTCAACCTCCGCCGGCTGATCAACCTCGGGCTCATCCACACCAGTGGTACCTGGCACATCGCACCAGCCAGTGCATGAGCGGAGGGCTGTCCGGCCTGACGGCCGGACAGCCCTCACCAAGATCTTCATCAGCCTTCTAGATCAG
>NZ_JBEPBI010000546.1:0-1814 GCF_040299045.1 Streptomyces sp. NPDC001027 | reverse complement strand
AGGACGTTGCGCAGCTCCACCGCGATCAGCGAGTCCACGCCCAGATCGCGGAAGGCCCGCTCCGCACCCACCTGCTCGACGCCCTCGTACCCGAGCATGGCGGCCGCCAGCTTCCGCACCTCGTCCAGTACGAGGCGCAGCCCGGTCTCACGCGGCAGGCCGGCCGCCCGCGACCGCAGGCTGCCGTCGGCCTCGCCGGAGTTCGCGGCGTCGCCCGTTCCGGGGGCGGCGGCGGGAACCGCGAGGCGGGAGAGGAGGACGCTGGGGCGGGTGGCGGTGAACGCGGGGACGAAGCGTTTCCAGTCTGCGTCCACGACGAGCTGCGTGGTGACGCCCGCGTCCAGTACCGCCCCGAGGGCGGACAGCGCGAGTTGAGGTGCGAGTGCGGTCACGGCGCCTTGGCCGCGACGCCGGACGCCGGACGCGACGGCCATCCCGTCCCCCGCCCACGGCCCCCAGGCGACGGACGTGGCGGACAGGCCGTCGGCGCGCCGGCGCTCGGCGAGAGCGTCGAGGACCGCGTTGGCGGCGGCGTAGGCGCCCTGGCCCGGGCTCCCCAGCGTTCCCGCCAGCGAGGAGAACAGGACGAACGCGGAGAGATCCAGGTCGCGGGTCAGCTCGTCGAGCAGGTGGGCGGCCGACGTCTTGGGACGCATGACCCGCTCGACGCGTTCGGCGTCGGTCGACAGCAGCGTGGCGTCGTCCAGCACCCCAGCCGTGTGGAAGACGGCATCGAAGGAGTGCTCGGCAAGAAGCGCGGTGAGGTCCGCGCGCACGGAGACGTCCAGGCCGCGCAGGGTGACCCGGGCGCCCGCCTGCTCCAGCTCGGCGCGCAGCTCGGCGGTCCCGGGCGCGGTTTCGCCGCTGCGGCTCACCAGGACGAGATCGCGGGCGCCGCGCCCCACGACCCAGCGGGCCACGTGGGCTCCCAGGGCTCCGGTGCCTCCCGTGATCAGCACCGTTCCCTTCGGCTTCCAGGAGGCGACGGGCTGCGGCAGCGCGGCGGACTGCTCGAGCCGTCGGCCGAAGACACCGTGCGGGCGGACGGCGAGCTGGTCCTCGCCGCCCTTGAAACGCGTCAGCGCGCGCATGAGACGGGTGCACGCCCGGTCGTCGACGCGCTCGGGCAGATCGATCGATCCGCCCCAGACATCCGGGTGCTCGAGCGCCGCGACGCGGCCCAGCCCCCATGCGGCGTTGTGCGAGGCGCGAGTGACGCGTTCGGTCCCGCCGACTGCGACGGCGCCTTGGGTGAGGGTCCAGAGTCGTACGCCCGGCATGCGCGACTCGGCGAGCGCGCGCAGCGCGTGCAGCGTCCCCACGGCAGGTCCGGCGGACGTGGCGAAGGCGAGGAGCGAGAGGACGCCGTCCGGGCTCCGGGTGGCGTCGGTCGTGTCGGTACCGCCTGCGGGAAGGCGGACGGCCTCGGCGCAGGCTGTGGGGTCGGCTGCGTCCACTTCGACGACGTGCGGGGTGAGTCCCTGCTTCCGAAGACCGGAGACGAGGCTGTTCATCATCTCCAGCGAGTCGCCGTCGGCGTCGGACGGAACCAGGACCGTCCAGTTGCCGGTGCCGGACGCTCCGGCCCCCGGCCGGGTCTCGTCGTCGCGGGTCAGCTGCCGCCAGGACACCTCGTATCGCAGGGCGTCGATCGCGGCCTGCTCCTGTCGCCGCTGGTACCACTTCGCGAGAGCGGGGACGACCGGAGCGAGCGCGTCGGACGCGAGGTCGAGGCCCGCCGCGAGAGTCGGCACGTCCTCGCTCGCCACGGAAGCCCAGAACTCCGCGTCGACCACCACGGAAGCGCGCGTCGG
>NZ_JBEPBI010000545.1:0-1816 GCF_040299045.1 Streptomyces sp. NPDC001027 | reverse complement strand
GGATAGCCCTCCGACAAGCTCAATGAGGAGGTCAACACCGTCCTGGTCGTCGTGGACCAATTGGCCTCATGCGAAAACGGACGCCCGCGACGCAGCGCCGTCGGAGACACTGCCCCCACCATGCCACAGGCCCGTCGCCCGCTCGGGCCGAGCGACGGGACGGCCTGAGGCCACCGCCTCGTCGGCTTCGCCACTCGCGGGAGCGCACGAACGCCGACCGGCGCTGCGGCGTCCATTCGCCAGGCCCCGGCAGGTTCACGCCGTCCACCAGCGCCCCCAGCCCCGCTGGATGCCCCTTCCCCACCGGCCTAGAAGGTGACGGGGTGGGCGGTCATACCGGGCCCGGAGGTCGGCGGCCCGTACTGGTCGGCCTCCGCACGGTGCGACGCGGTGGCGTGGGAAATGTAGGTCGGCTGGCCGCATATGAACGCCCCAGGTCGGGGCGTGCGCGTGACGGTGGTGCTCCACCCCGACGTGCTGGGCGCGTCCAAGGCAAGGAGCGCGCCGCGTCCGCAGCGACATCCGCAGCGAGAAGTGCATCCGCTGGGGACGCCCCGCTACCGCAAACCGCACGAGGATCTGTCCGTCACGACTCAGCCCTGGCGGCAGCGTGCAACGCGAACTCCATGGCCACCTCCGACCGGAACTCCTCGACCAGATCCCCTCGATGCCCCATTCTTCGATCCTCCGGCATCCCCTGTATTGCCGGAAGACGCCAACCCGGCGGACCTTCATCGTCACAGCACCAGGCGGTTTCGTCTGGATGATCGGCCGGGTCAGAGGAAAAGCCTGCGATCAGGACCATGTCCGGTCTGGTGCGCGGCCGGACGCGACGTCACGGAACGCGCAGGCGGACCATGCCGTCGATGAAGGCCGGTGCGTCGCCGGACTGGTCGGAGGTGAGGACGAACGCCAGACGCCGGCAACGGGCATCGGCAGCGAGGTGGATCTTCGTGGTCGGTCCACCGAGGGACCGTTGGACGGCATGGTCCTCGGGGGTAACGGTCCGATCCGCGCCCACTGCGCATCGATCAACGACACACCGGACAAACGAAACGCCCTGGCTCAACGGGCCATCGTCGCCCACCGTCAGCGCGAGGCAAGTACGTCTTGACCATTCTAAATTGTCAAGACTTACTTGCCTCATGGCTCTTCCAGACCTGGACGATCTCATCGCGGAAGTCGACCGGCGCTGCGACACCGCACACCACGGCCCCGGCGCACAAGAACAGCCCGACTGGCTTGCTCTGCTCACCGTCGCCGCCCAACTCGCAGGCCAGATGCAGGCGTTGGCAGACGACCTGGTGGAGGACTACGTAGAGCACTGCCGGATGCACGGCTCCTCATGGACCGACATCGGCACCGCCCTGGGCGTGACCAGACAGGCGGTCCAGCAGCGCTTCCATGCGCCGCACAAGCGCTACAGTCCCGACACAATGACCGATGACCTCCGGCAAGCGATGGTCCACGTCAAGCAAGCAGCGGTGCATCACCGCAACAACTACATCGGCACCGAGCACCTGCTCTGGGGACTGACCACGGAGGGCAACAGTGCCACCCGGTTCCTACAGGCCGCCGGGCTCTCGCCGGACACGGTTCACCAATCCGTCGGCACCAGGCTGAGCATGGGCGCCTCCCAGGCGGCCGAGCGCATCGCCTGGACGCCCTACTCCCGCAAGGCCATCGCAATCGCCGAGGCGCGATCTGAACGGCGCGGCTCCGACCACATCGACTGCGACGACCTGCTGATCGGCCTCGCCCAGGTCGGCCGAGGAGTCGCCGCCGACGTCCTGACCACGGCTGGCTTCGACCCGGC
>NZ_JBEPBI010000544.1:0-1816 GCF_040299045.1 Streptomyces sp. NPDC001027 | reverse complement strand
CCCATCTCTTCCGCCCACAGGTGGAGTTCATGCCCACCAACGTCGAACCACACGATCATGTTCGGAAAGCGGAAGCCTTCTAAAAGGAACGGATACGGCCGGGCCGGATTCGACCTCCTGCGACGCCAAGTCCTCCTCGCGGACTGAGCACGGTCACTCGCCGTTACCGGACCACAATAAGTGGATCAGAACCGTTGGTTTTCCCCGCTCGCGGCCATTTCGGCTCCCCGCTGTGGCCACGCCAATTCCCCACTGGCGGCCACTATGTGACGCAGAGTCAGGTCATCCTCGGCGGGGTTCGCCCCACCAAGGCAGGATCGGGGGCAGGTCGCCCAGACCGCGGGTCGGGCGCTTCGGCATCGACGACTCCCCGTCGTCTCCGTCCCAGCGGCGTGCGTATTGGTCGGGGAGGCTACCCCAGCCCCAGTAGGGAACCGGACGGGCGGGCGACTCGCCGAGTTCGTCGAGGGGATCCACGCGCCTTTCTGCCACCGTGCACAAGTGGGCCCAGTCGTCACCCATGTCGAAGACGTAGGCGAACTGCTCGCCGGCCTGCAACCTGCTCAGCTTGGTGCTGTGGCCGTCCACTGTGCCGTCCGGGGCCTCGCCGTCCCACCAGTCCACAGGACTTACCCGGGCGCCGTCGGACAACGTGAACAGGTGCAGATGGGCAAGGTCCCAGCGGCCGAAGGCGAGATCGATGGCCGTGGCTAACTGGGCGAAGGAGTGCGACCGTGCCGCGGCGAAGATGCGTCCGGGCCGTGGCCACAGATCCGCACCGTGCCCGGAGACCAGCTCCACCCGGATGGACAGCCAGGTACGCGCCACGTTCTCAACTCCTTTGCGTATCCGGTTCATCGGTCAGATCAAGGCTACTGAGTGTGACGACCGAGCGGGGAATCGAGCTGACCGTACGTGGGGAATTTCCACTGGCGCCGTCAGGGTGGTGGATTGGCTGCGGAGCGGTGGCGATTACGCGAGTAGATCCGGCACGAGGCGGGCAGGCGATTCGTTCACGGCGAGAAGACCGCGCTGATCGCGAAGGATTTCCGCGTCAGTGAAAGGTCGGTGGAGCGCTGGCGACGCGCCTGGCGGGAGGGCGGGATGGACGCGCTCGCCTCCACGGGGCCGCCGAAGCTTCCCAAGCTGTCCGACGGTCAGTTCGACGAGCTGGAGGAGGGACTGGCGCTGGGCCCCGCCGGGCATGGCTGGGAAGACCAGCGGTGGACCTTGGCTCGGATCAGGGCGCTGATCGCGTGGAAGTTCCAGATCGACTGCTCGACGGTGGCGGTGTGGCGTCCGCTGCACCGGCATGGCTGGTCGGGGCAGTGCCCCGCCCGTCGGGCCGTGGAGCGCGACGAGGGCGCGGTCAGCTGGAAGAAGGATGTGTGGCCGCAGGCGGAATGACTGCGGCGGTGCTCGGGGCCTACATCGTCTTTGAGGACGAGGCCGGGTTTTCGATGACACCGCCGTGAGCTCGCACCTGGGGCCAGCGCGGACACACGCCTGTGGTGCGGGTGCGCGGCCGGTCCTGGCGCCGCTGGTCGATCGCTGCCATGTGCTGCTACCAGCCGGGCGACTCCTCCCGGCCGATCTACCGCCCGGCAGCGCCGAAAGCACCTGGGTGCAGGATGCAACAGCTTCTCCTGGACCGACTACCGCGACCTGGCCGTGCGCGCCACATCCAGCTCAAAGCCCCCATCGTCTTGATCTGGGACAATCTCAAGTGCGCCACGAGGCGCTACGGAATCGAGTGGGGGTGAAAGGACCCCACCGCCGAACGGTCGCAGCCGTCCGGTGAAGCTGAGGGCAGCCG
>NZ_JBEPBI010000543.1:0-1822 GCF_040299045.1 Streptomyces sp. NPDC001027 | reverse complement strand
CCCGAGGTCCTCGCGGCCTGCATCGCGGGCCACCGCAGCGCCGAGCCCGGTCACGTGGCCGCCCTGAACAAGCTGGGACTGCGCGCCGTCGTAGGTGTCGGCGGCGCTGTCGAAGCCGGTCCACTGGTCGACGACGGTGACCGGCGACTGCGCGGTGGTGATGCCCCGGGCCCAGGCCGGAATGCGCTGGTTGAAGGCCACGGTACGGGCGGCGCACTCGGCGCAGCTGCTCGGATTGATCGGGATGAGCTGGGCCACCAGCACCTTCATCGAGGGATTGGAGGCCCGCATCTGGCCGACCAGTTTGGTGTACGCGGCGAGGACGGTGTCCGCGGCGATGCTGCTCCAGACGTCGTTGGTCCCGAAGTGCATGACAACGATGTCGGGTCGGGTGGCCGCCAGCCAGCCGGGCAGCAGGTTCTGGTCGGCGGTGGCGGTGGCCTGGAAGCCGCCGTGGCCTTCGTTGTCGGCGTCGTGCGTGAGAGCGCAGCTCTGGGCGTTCAGGGTGCCGACGAAGTCGATGTCGGTGTAACCGGCGTTCTGCAGCTGGTTCCAGAGCAGGGAGCGCCAGCAGCCCGGGGAGCCGGTGATGGAGTCGCCGAGCGGCATGATCCGTACCGGGGTCGCGGCGGCGGCGGGCGTGGCGCCTGTCAGGCCGAGGCCGGCGGCGACGGTCAGCAGGGCGGCCAGGAACGCGGACAAGAGGAGGTGATGTCTGCTGCTGCGCACGGAATGTCCTTCCCGAAGCGGGGCGGGAGCGGGAGTGCGGTGCGCGCGGATATGGGAGCGCTCCCACATCCGCGTATCGTTCATCAAGCCACTGTTGTCGCTAGCACGTCAATATGCCGGGACGAGTCGACCGAGCGGTCTTCCGCGCCGACCGCAACGCCCGGCGGGCCAAGGGGGAGTTCGGCGGCGCCTCGCCCCACGAGCACTATGAGTGTTCGCCGAGTTGGAGGATGCCCGCGAAGGAGAAGCACAGGGCGCCGGTGAGGGTGCCCCAGTTGGCGATGTCGGCGTTGACGAGGCTGCCGGTGGCGGGGCGGGTGTAGGCGGCGAGAGCCGAGACCATGAACAGGACGGACCCGAGCTGGTTGACGGCGACGATCCACCAGCCGAGGTCGTGCGGCCGAAAACGGAGCCGTCCGTGGCAGATTTCGACGAAGGCCAGGTGGCCGGAGAGCAGGAAGAGGACGCAGCCGATCACGTCGGGCGCCCAGATCAGGCGGTTGACCTGCTGGGCGGTCAGGCCCTGCAGGAAGGAGTCCAGCAGATCGACGGCGAAGACGAGCGTCCCCGAGAAGAGGACGAAGACGCTCAGCCAGTCCACACGTGTCGGCTCATAGCTCCACCACCGCCAGGAAGCGGTGACCAACTGCCCTGCGCCGCCCGGGATGTGGCGGGGCGCGTTGATCACCTGGAGCAGCGAGGCGTACCCGCCGGCGGTGAAGAAGACGCCGCCCGCGAAGTAGATCGAGGCGCACTCGGCGGCGTCGGCGGCGCCGAACTGGGCGACGGCGGCGCCGGCCGTGAAGAGGGCGCCTCCGATGACGAACGCGATCGCGGCGACGGCGTTGAGCCGGCGCAGACGCGTGCGGGAGACAGCGTCCGCCCGGACGTGACGAGTGGCTGTGGCGTGGCGGGGACGGACGGCGAGAACTCCACGCCGCCGTGCGAGCCGGGACTCCCAGACGGCGGTGCCGCCGTCGGGAAGGTGCCAGGTGAGCCGGGTGGTGAACGGTCCCGCGCCTTCGGCGCGCTGCTCGGATTGCCCCACGGGCCGAGCCTAGAGCGACGGACAGGACCGAGGACGGGTGAAACG
>NZ_JBEPBI010000542.1:0-1823 GCF_040299045.1 Streptomyces sp. NPDC001027 | reverse complement strand
GTGCTGGCCTCGTTTTTGGTCCGATAGCGCTCGGCCAGGCGCTGACGCCGGGCCGCCGCTCCGCTACGACGGACGGCGATCGCAGGTGCCGCCTGCGCCGCCCGCGCCGCCCACGGGTGGATCGGCCAGGGCGATACGGGCCGTGATGCGCTTGCCGACCTGTTCCTGCTCGACGAAGAGGTGCGCGGTGACGGCCTTGACGATCTCCAGACCGTGCTGGCCGATCCTGTCAGGGTCGGCGGGCCGGGCCACGGGAACGGTGGGGTCGTTGTCCCACACGGCGACGTCCACGCTGTCGGCGGTGAGACGCAGCTCCATCAGCACGGGGCCGGGAGCGTACTTGCGGGCGTTGGTGACCAGCTCGCTGACCACCAGCTGGATCACGTCCCGCACCCGGTCGGGCACGCGCAGACGGTGGTCGGCGCGGGCTCGGTCGAGGAAGGCGAGCGCGTGGTGGCGGGCGTCGGCGATGCAGCCGTCGGCGCCGCCCATCGCGTAGGCGGTGCGCATGAGGTGCTGTCGCGGCCCGGTACAGCCGTCTCCATAGGCATGCGGTTCCACTCGTTACGCCCTCACTCCCCCGTTCACGTGCGCCGGTACCCGCGATGCCGCTCGGCATGCCTGCCACAGGAGTGTCGTCCGCCACAACCGCCCGAAGCGGCCTCAGCGGACCCGCACACCGGTCGGGGCCTCCCGTGCGCCGGAACGGTCGTCCAGCACGCGGCACGCGGGCCCGCCGCCCGGACCGGTCGGAACCGGTGCCTGCCGAGCGGTCAGCGGGGCGGGGCCACGAGCCCTGTCTCGTAGGCGGTGATGACCAGCTGCACCCGGTCCCGGGCGCCCAGTTTCGTGAGCAGCCGCGACACATGGGACTTGGCGGTGGCCGTCGTGATGAAGAGGTCCTCGGCGATCTCGGTGTTCGACCGGCCGCGGCCGACCAGGGTCAGCACTTCCCGTTCCCGCTCGGTGATGCCCTCGACGGGTCGCGGGGGCCGCTCCGGTGCAAGCACGGGGCGCCTCACGAACTCCGCTATCAGACGGCGCGTCACACCCGGCGCGATCAGGGCGTCGCCGGCCGCGACGACGCGGATCGCCGCGAGGATGTCGTCCAATCCCATGTCCTTGACCAGGAAACCGCTCGCGCCGGCGCGAAGTGCGCCGTACACGTGGTCGTCCTCGTCGAAGGTGGTGAGGACGAGGACGCGGGCGGTCGTCGGACCGGCGGTGATCAGGCGGGTGGCCTCGATGCCGTCCATGCCGGGCATCCGGATGTCCATGACCACGATGTCGGGGTCGGTCTCCCCGACGAGACGGACGGCCTCGGCGCCCGTGGCGGCCTCGCCCACGACCTCGAGGTCGGGGTGATCGGCCATCAGCACGCGCAGGCCGGAGCGGACCAGCGGCTGATCGTCTGCGAGCACCACGCGGACGGTCACCGGTTCGCCGCCGGAGCTGCGGCGGGCGCGGGCAGCGGCAGTCGGGCGGCCACCCGGAAGCCGCCCTCGGGGCGCGGCCCGACGCTGAGACGGCCGTGCAGCAGACTGACGCGTTCCCGCATCCCCACGATCCCGAAGCCGTGGGCCGGGGCGCCGCCCGCGGCGCCGCGTCCGTCGTCGACGATTTCCACGAGCAGTTCCTCGTCCCCGTAGTCGATGGACACCTGACAGCGTCGGGCGCCCGCGTGGCGGACCACGTTGGTCAGCGCCTCCTGCACGATGCGGTAGGCGGACAGGTCGACCTCGGGCGGCAGGTGGCGCCCCGGTCCCGCGCGGCGCACGTCGACGCTCACCCCCGCGTGGGCTGCCGCGGCCGCCAGCCGTTCG
>NZ_JBEPBI010000541.1:0-1827 GCF_040299045.1 Streptomyces sp. NPDC001027 | reverse complement strand
CCGGGCGACCCTGGAGTCGATCTGCTACCAGAGCCGCGACGTCGTCGAGGCCATGGAGCAGGATTCCGGAGTACATCTGGACGTGCTGAAGGTGGACGGCGGGGTCACCGCCAATGACCTGTGCATGCAGATCCAGGCCGACGTCCTCGGCGTTCCGGTCAGCCGTCCGGTCGTCGCCGAGACCACCGCGCTCGGCGCGGCCTACGCGGCGGGTCTGGCCACCGGATTCTGGCGTGACACCGACGAGCTGCGCACCCACTGGCAGGAGTCCAAGCGCTGGGAGCCCCAGTGGTCCGACGACCAGCGCGCGGAAGGGTACGCGGGCTGGAAGAAGGCGGTGGAGCGCACACTCGACTGGGCCAAGGTCGAGTAGGGCGCAGTCGGACGGGACCGGGCGCCGCCGCGGCATCGGGCGGCGCCCGGTCCCGGCATGCCGAAGTGCGCAGCCCGCGGCCGTCCGAGCCGCCGCGAGGGTCGGCCGGCCGTGCTCACCCGCCGGGATGGATTCGTGCGTCCGGTGAGTGCAACGCCGCTCGTGGTGGCCGTCGCCGCGTGCGGACGGCGCGAGGCTGTCGCGCATGTTCACACCACATGTGCGACCGGCGCGACAACGACACGCGGGCCGCCGGTCACTTGCGGCCCGGGCCGCGACCGTCGCGGCGACCGTCCTGGCCCTGGTCCTGACTCTCCCCGGCGCCGCGGCCGCTGCCCCGGGCGGGCTGGACGTCACCTTCAGCGGTGACGGCAAGGCGCTCACCGACATCGCCGACGACGATCGTGCCGACGACGTGGCGGTCCAGTCCGACGGGAAGATCGTCTCCGTCGGCGCTACCGTCGACGAAGCGGCGGTGGAGAGCCGCTTCGCGCTGACCCGCCACAACCCCGACGGCACCCTGGACACCGGCTTCGGCGTGGACGGCACGGTGACGACCGCCGTCAACAACATGGGGCCGAGCCTCCAGTGGAGCGAGGCGCACGCCGTGGCGCTCCAGGCCGACGGCAAGATCGTCGTGGCGGGCAGCAGCTGGCGGGACTACGAGGACTGCTGCTGGTTCGTGGTGGCCCGTTACAACTCCGACGGGACGCTGGACGACTCCTTCAGCGGCGACGGCCGGGTCTTCGCCGACTTCGACGGCCCGACCGAGGCTCTCGACGTGGCCGTCGACCCGGGCGGCAGGATCGTCGCGGCGGGCTATTCCGGCGGGCAGACGGCGGTGCTCCGCCTCACGGGCAACGGCGTCCCGGACGCCACGTTCGGCGGCGACGGCACGGTGACCGCCAACCCGGCGGGCCCCGTTCCCCAGGAGGGCGGCGACGGCCGCGCCCTGGCGCTGCAGCCCGACGGCAAGATCGTCGTCGGCGGACAGGTCGGCTCGACCAGGTTCGACTTCGCGCTGATGCGCTTCAACACGAACGGCAGCGTGGACACGAGCTTCGACGGCGACGGCATCGTCCGCACGGACTTCGGCGACTACGAGTCCGTGGAAGGGCTCGCGCTGCAGCCCGACGGGAAGATCGTCGCCGCGGGCGGCAGCGGCGCCCGGTTCGCCCTGGCCCGCTACCTCCCCAACGGCGCCCTGGACACGGGCTTCGACGGCAACGGCAGAGTGATCACCCCCGGCGGCGGAGCAGCGGACGTCAAGCTGCAGCCGGGCGACGGACGGATCGTCGTCGCCGGAAACAACGGAACCGGCGGCGATCTCGCCGTCCGGCGCTACAACCCCGACGGCAGCCAGGACACCGGCTTCGGCGTCGGCGGACTGGCGACCGCGGACTTCGGCGGCGCCGACGCAGCCCGCGGGGGGGCCCTCCCCACGGACGGCAAGA
>NZ_JBEPBI010000540.1:0-1834 GCF_040299045.1 Streptomyces sp. NPDC001027 | reverse complement strand
CGGCTGAAGCCGGCTCCCTCGCTGTCAGGTTCGGGGCCGGCGCTTTTCTCTACCCGACGGCCACCGAGCCTACGGTGGCGACGTATGGGTCGAAGTCCACAGGGAGCGACGGCACGGGGTTGACCGTGCTGGCGACGTCGACGAAGGTGTTGCGGGCGGCCGATTCCTCGATGCTGGTCATGGCGTCGAGGACGTGGTAGCCGATGTCTCCGGTGGCCACGTGCAGTTCGGCGCCCCGGATGGTGCGGGCCATGCACAGCGCCCCGACTCCGCGGCCGGTCAGCGGGCCCTGCTCGGCAAGGTCGTCCGCGTTCTGCTGGACCGGCAGGACGATCTTGTCCATCGGGCGATAGATCTTGAGTGCGGTGCCGCCGAAGTAGTTCGGGTCGCCGAGGACGAGTGTGCCTTCGGTGCCGTTGATCTCGAAGACGCCGTGCCGGAACAGGGCGGTGTCGCAGCTCATGAGCGACGACGCGGTGGGGCCTTCGGTGAAAGTGCTGACCACCGAAAGGTGGGTGGGTACCTCGACGGGGAACTGCGTGCCGGCGCGGGGGCCGGTGCGAATGGTGCGCACGTCCTGCGCCCTGGTGCCCATCGCGAAGACCTTCTCGATGGGACCGAGCAGGTACATCAACGCGGTGAGGTAATACGGGCCGACGTCGAAGAGGGGGCCGGCGCCCTTGGCGAAGAGGAACTCCGGGTCGGGGTGGAACCAGTCGGGGCCCTGGGACTGGAAGGCGGTGGTGGCGGTCAGCGGGGTGCCGATCGCGCCGGATTCGATGGCCCGCTTGGCGGTCTGCCAGCCGGGGCCGAGGACGGTGTCGGGGGCAACGCCCAGGAGCAGGCCGCGCTCGGCGGCGAGGTCGACCAGGCTCTTGGCGGCGTCGCGGTCGATGCCGATGGGCTTCTCGCTCCACACATGCTTGCCCGCGTTCAGGGCGGCGGTGGAGACCTCGACGTGCGCGGCCGGGAGGGTCAGGTTCACCACGATCTCGACGTCGTCGTCCGCGAGGACGGACGCGGCGTCACCGGAGCGGGCTATGCCGTACTTCGCAGCCTGTGCGGCGGCGCGCTCGGTGTTCACGTCGCCGATGGCGACGACCTCGGTGTCGGGGTACCGGGTCAGGTTGGACAGGTACTGGTCGCTGATCATGCCGGCGCCGATGACGCCGATGCCGACCCTTCCTGTGTTGCTCATCGGGTAACTCCCAGGGTGTCGGCGAGGAATCCGTAGCTCTCACGGACTCCGTCGAAGATGTCGCCGCGGTAGTGGTCGAACTCGATCACTGCGTAGTCGATGGCCTCGCCGGCTGCCAGCGCGGCCGCCAGTGGTACGTCGCCCTGCCCTGCGGGCCGCTGGTCCTTGGGCAGGTTCTGGGCGGTGATGCCCGTGCCCAGCGGTCCGTCCTTGACGTGCACGGCGTGCACGCGGGCGCCGAGCCGCCGCAGGAGTGCGGCAACGTCCTGGCCGCTGGCGGCGGCCCAGTACAGGTCGATCTCGAGAACCACGGAGGGGTCGAGCAGGTCGGCGAACGCTTCCAGAGCGGGGTGGGTTCCGATCTGGGACTGCAGTTCGTGATCGTGATTGTGGTAGCCGACGCGCAGCCCGTACTCGGCGGCTTGGGCGGCGCGCGCGTTGAGGCGCTCGGCGGACCGCTTCACGTCGTCCTCGGTCCTCCAGCGGTTCGGAGGCACGTAGGGGTCGATCACCACCTGCACGCCCAGCGTGGCGGCGGCTTTCCATCTCGTCCATCGACGCGGTGACGGCGGGTCCGCCGGAGTGCCGGCCGGCCACGGCGCCCGCCGCGTCGTCGACGAGCTTCATGATCACACC
>NZ_JBEPBI010000539.1:0-1834 GCF_040299045.1 Streptomyces sp. NPDC001027 | reverse complement strand
CCTCACGGAACTCCGGATCGAACTTCCGTCGCATCTCCGCCATGACTCCCAACTTCCCCTGCAGTCATGGTCTTCACGCTACGAGGGGAGAGACACTACAGTAAGGAGGGCGGCATCGCTCTGGGTCAGGCACTGGCGCAGCCACGTCTACGAGGGCGTTTCCGAAGTCTCAAGCAGTGCCGCGAACTGCCTCAGTCTGTCTTGTACCCACGGGTACAAGATGCCGTACCAGGCTTCGAAGCTCGCATGGTGGCGCCGTCCGTCGCGGGATATCTCGTGGGCAGCAGCCGTGTCCGCTCTCGGCCAGGCGGTCAGCGGGCGCACAAACGGGCCCAATGTCGTGCCGAAGGTCATCAGCGGACGGACCACCTCCGGTCGCTCCCTGCCCGCCACCAGGTGCAGCTGCCCCAGCGATTCCCATCCATGCGGCGACAGCTGTGCGCGGAAGAACGTGTCCAGACGAAACGGAAGTGCGGCGATCGACCGGTGGATGTGAAGGGCCACGTGCTCTCTACGACGGTGCCCGCGATCCTGGTCTTCGGCTGTGGCACCGTACTGGGCAGTCGCCTCGGCGATGGCTCGCCTGCGGTGCGCCTCGCGCAGGGTCACGATTTCCTGCTGAAGGATGCGTGCGATGGTTGGGACGGACCGAGCATAGTGGGCGGCGACAGCCTTGACCGGCTCGTCACCAGCTACGGGCAGAGCCGTGCACCCTGGTTCGAGGTGCCTGTCGACAACGCTCTTGAGGGGGACCCTCACTCGCTCAATCCGCTCCCTCACTCCGGGGGCATGGGCGATGTACCGCTCCAGTTCCTGCACGGTCACCCCCAGCACACTGGCCAGGCGTACGGAGAGGCCATAGCTGCCTTCGGCGCACAGTCCTGTTGTCTCCAGCCGTCGGTAGCTGTACGGCTTCAGTTGTAGTTCGCGGCACAGGTCACTGGCTCTCAGGCCGCTGGCTCGGCGCAGGTCCGCCAATTGCCAGGAGTCCATTCCGGTTTTGTCCGCCAGGTCCAGCGGGCGCATATTCAATGCGGCGGCGAGCTGGCGGATGCGTGGCGGGTCGGGGGTTCGCAAGCCGTTTTCGTAGGCAAGGATCTGCGCCTTGCTCGCACCCACCCGCTCTGCCAGTTCGGCCGCACTCAGACTGCCTCCCTGTGCCTCGACCCGCGCCTGCCGCAGATAGGCGCCGGAGAACATGACCGCCATCCCTCTCGCCACCGCAGGCCCCTCTCCGTCAGGCGCGGTACATTTTACGTGCGTCGCCTCCAGGGAGCAGGAGGTTATTTCATGCTGCTCGAAGACCCATGAGCTGTGTGTTCGTGCAGTCAAGGCGTATCGCCCGCTCCCCGAAGGCCGCTTCGGACGGCCACACTTGGAGTCCAACCGGTGACGGCAAGGTTTGCACAGGCAAGAGAGGGCCCCGCGGAAGCTTGTTGAGTCAGCCACGGGGCCCAGAGCGGCGACCTGCACCGTTACTCAGAGCCTCTCCGCTGGCACGGGGAGGCTCTCCGGCTGTGAGCCGGAGCTAAGTGCAGCGCTGGTCTCCGTCCTTTGGTTCCGGTGGATCCAAGGCGGAGCGCATCGCCTACCTCCTTCCCCTGTAGCGCGGTTACGGAAAGGGGAGGGTCAGCTGGTATGGACCGTCTGGCCCTGCCCCTCCGGCAACCGGACACTCAGGAAGAAGACAGCAAAGACACTACCGCGAGGGCTCCCGTACGCGTTTACGAGGACGGCCCGGTGAAGTTTCCCCGTGATCTCGGACACGGTTCTGTTATGCCGCGAGGGTCTGATCCTGTTGGTAGCGCAGGCGCGCCTCGTGGGGCGTGAGGTA
>NZ_JBEPBI010000538.1:0-1818 GCF_040299045.1 Streptomyces sp. NPDC001027 | reverse complement strand
CTCGGTCGTGGCGGGACGGGGCCCGCCCTTCTGGTGCCGCTTGCCCCAGAGCTTGCGCAGGGAGGGCACGGACACGAAGCCCTCGGCGATGCCGGAGGCCAGGCCCACCCGGGCCAGGGAGCCGGCGTCGCCGTAGCACAGGAAGCGGGGGTACCACTCGGGCCGGTACTTGGCGTTGGAGCGGTAGAGCGCCTCCAGCTGCCACCACTTGGAGAAGAACAGCAGCAGCCGACGCCACAGCCGAAGGACCGGTCCGGCGCCGATGCGGGCGCCCTCCTCGAACGCCGAGCGGAAGACGGCGAAGTTCAGCGAGATCCGGCGCACGCCGAGCTTGGGGGCGGCGGCGCACAGGTCGGCGACCATGAACTCCATGACGCCGTTGGGGGCCGAGCGGTCACGGCGCATCAGGTCCAGCGAGACGCCGTCGTCGCCCCAGGGGACGAAGGAGAGCAGCGCCAGGAGGCGTCCGTCGCCGTCCAGGGCCTCGACGAGGAGGCAGTCGGCGTCGGCGGGGTCGCCGAGGCGGTCCAGGGCCATCGAGAAGCCGCGTTCGGTCTCGGTGTCGCGCCAGGCGTCGGCGCGGTCCACCACGTCCTCCATCTCCTGGTCGGTGAGGGTCGAGTGGCGGCGCACGCGGCAGGTGGCGCCGGTGCGGCGGACCCGGTTGACGGCCTGCCGGGTGACCCGCATCTCGCGGCCGCCGAGGTCGAAGGAGGCGACGTGCAGGATGGCCTCGTCGCCGAGTTGCAGCGCCCCGAGCCCGGCGCGCGCGAAGGCCTTGGCGCCGTCCTCCGAGGCGCCCATGACAGCGGGGGCCCAGGCGTGCCGGCGGGCCGCGTCCAGCCAGACGGCGATGGCGTGCGGCCAGGCCTCGCGGTCGCCGACCGGGTCGCCGCTGGCCAGGCAGACGCCGGCCTCGACCCGGTAGGTGACGGCGGCCTTGCCGCTGGGCGAGAAGACGGCGGCCTTGTCGCGGCGGGTGGCGAAGTAGCCGAGCGAGTCCTGTTCGCCGTACGCCTTCAGCAGGGCGCGGATGCGGGTCTCCTCGTCGTCGTGCAGGGCCGCTTCCATGCGCTGCGAGCGGAACAGGACGGCGGCGGCGTTGAGCAGGGCGAGGGCGCCGAAGAGGCCGAGCAGGAAGAACAGGGCGCGGGGCGGGCGGCCGTCGAAGGAGCCTGCGGAGACCAGCCCGCCCAGGACCCGGTTGGCGGCCCAGGCCAGGCGCTGGCCGGCGGGGAGGGTGCCGGGGAACGCCTCCACCAGCCCCCAGCCGGCGAGGACCGCGAGGCCGAGCCCCACGAACAGCACGGCGAGCGCGCGCCGCAGCGCCGCCCGGCGGGAGGCGGCGTAGAACTCGCGCCGGGCGAGGACGAGCAGGGTCAGTGCGAGCGCGCAGACCACCAGGGACGGGACCGACTGCGCGTACAGGCCGACGGCCACGCCGAGGACGTCGGTGAGGACGAGCAGCCCGAGGTAGACGACGACCAGCCACCAGGCGACCTTCTTGCGGGCGGCGGTCGCGGCGGCCAGCAGGAAGAGGAAGACGGCGTAGGCCAGGTTGGCGCTGACCGGGACGATGAGCAGGTCCAGGAAGCGGACGACCGGGCGCAGCAGTCGGCGCAGCGGCGGGATCAGCGCCAGCAGGACGCACAGCAGGCCGAGGGCCCCGAGGAAGGCCGCGAACGCTTCGGGGACCCGGGTGAGGACGCGGTCCGCCGGCCGCGGGGCCGGGCCCGTGGCGCGGTCGGCCGCGGTGCGTTCCACGGTGGCACTCATGTTCCGACTGTAGGAACACCTGGGCCGGGCCGCCCGTCGGGC
>NZ_JBEPBI010000537.1:0-1860 GCF_040299045.1 Streptomyces sp. NPDC001027 | reverse complement strand
CCGCATCCGGCGTACGCCCCACCTGCGCGGCGAACAGCTCCGGCACCAACGCCGAACCCAGCTCCGCCGCCGAGTCGTTCCACTCCACCAACACCTGACGACGCCCGGCCTCGCCCAGCACATCCACGGTATCCACCGCCATGCCCGGGTCGCGGGTCACCGCGTCCAGCACCTTGCGCAGAGCGGATCCGATCCGTTCGACCGACTCCACGTCGAACAGGTCGGCCGCCGCCACCACCAAGCCACGCAGCCCACCGGGCGCGCCCTCGGCATCGAACGCCTCGACGAGCCGCACCTCCAGGTCGAACTTCGCCGCCGCGGTGCCGGCCGACACGCCGCCGGTCGATTCGCCGACCGTGTCGGTACCCGCCGTCAGGCGGTCGGCGGTGTTGTTCTGGAGGTCCAGCTGAACCTGGAACAGCGGGTGCCGTGCACGGGAGCGGGCAGGAGAGAGTTCCTCGACCAGCTTCTCGAAGGGCACGTCCTGGTGCGCCAGCGCGGACAGCGTCCGCTCCCGCACCCGGCCCAGCACCTCACGGAAGGTCGGCCGCCCGGACAGGTCCGTCCGCACCACCAGTGTGTTGATGAAGAAGCCGACCAGATCGTCCAGAGCCTCGTCGGTACGGCCCGCGTTCGCCGAGCCGATCGGAATGTCCGTTCCCGCACCGAGCTTGGAGAGCAGCACGGCGAGGGAGGCCTGGAGCACCATGAACGGCGTCACGCCCTCCGCCCGGGCCACCTGCACCAGCCGCTCGTGCACGGCCGCCGGAACCTCCAACGGCAGGCGGTGACCCTGGTGGGAGGCGATCGCCGGACGCGGCCGGTCCACCGGGAGCACCAGCTCCTCCGGCGCCCCGGCCAGCGCCTCACGCCAGTAGGCGATCTGCTGCGCGATCAGGCTCTGCGGGTCCCGCTCATCGCCGAGCAGGTCGCGCTGCCAGAGCGTGTAGTCGGCGTACTGCACGGGCAGCGGCGCCCACTGCGGGGCCCGGCCCACGGCCCGCGCCTCGTACGCGGTCACGATGTCCCGACTGAGCGGGGCCTGCGACCAGCCGTCTCCGGCGATGTGGTGGAGCAGGATCAGCAGGACCCTCTCCTGCGGCCCGGCCTCGAACAGCGTGGCGCGGATCGGCACGTCCGCCGACAGGTCGAAGGCATGGTCCGAGGCCTCGGCGAGCGCCTCCTCCAGCTTGTCCTGCGAGACCTCGACGATCTGCAGCTCCCAGGCCAGGTCGTCGATCTCGGTGATCCGCTGGAACGGTTCGCTGTCACCCGCCGCGTACACAGTCCGCAGGACCTCGTGCCGCCCGATGACGTCACGCAGGGCCGCGCCCAGCGCTCCGGTGTCGATGTCGGCCGGAAGTGAGATCCGGAACGGGATGTTGTACGTCGAGCTGGGGCCTTCCAACTGGTCGATGAACCAAAGCCGTTGCTGCGCGAAGGAGAGCGGGAGGCGCTCCGGTCGCTCGCCGGCCTGGAGGGCTGGACGAGCCCCGGCCGAGCCGGCGAGACGGGCCGCGAGCCCGGCGACCGTCGGCGCCTCGAACAGGGTGCGCAGCGGCACTTCGACGCCCAGAACCACACGCACCCGGCTGATCAGCCGGACGGCGAGCAGCGAGTGGCCGCCGAGCGCGAAGAAGTCGTCATCCACACCGACCCGCTCCAGGCCGAGCACCTGCGCGAACGCGGCGCAGAGCAGCTCCTCCTGCAGCGTTGCCGGACCTCGGCTCTCGCCCGCGGTGTACGTGGGGGCGGGCAGGCGTCCGGTGTCGACCTTGCCGTTCGCCGTCAGTGGCAGTTCGTCGAGCAGCATCACGGCGGCCGGCACCATCGACTCCGGCAGCTGCTCCCGCACGAACG
>NZ_JBEPBI010000536.1:0-1866 GCF_040299045.1 Streptomyces sp. NPDC001027 | reverse complement strand
TCCTCTACCCGGGCCACTCGGCCGAGGACGACTACCCGCGCATCGAGCAGCTCCTGGGCAGTGACGTCCGACTGGACCTGGTCCACAGCACAGCGTGCACAGCCGGGCGCCCGGGTGCTCTGCCGCGTCCAGGGCGCGGTCCGCATCGAGCAGCGGCGCACCCGCCGGCGATTCCTCGCAGCCCGGTGTGTGCAGGACGGAGCGGGCCGGGCCCCGACCCTCACGCACCTCAGCCAGCACCCACCCCGAAGGCCGGCGCTCCCCGAGGACCTCACGGACCACCGCCTGCGGCGACCGCTCCAGCTTCTCGGTGACGACCTGGTGGTCGAAGTCCTCCAGCGACTTGGGAGAGGGAAAACGGGCCGCCCGGACGCGTCCCTTCGCGCCGTGGGAGTCACGGGCGGCGACCTCCCGCCGGAGGCAGGCGGCCAGATACTCCTCGTGGCTCCAGCCCTCGTCGCGAGCCCGCTCGGCGAGCCTGGCAGCAGCGTCCCGCAGGGCCGGGGCCTTTCTTCAGAGCCTTGGCCTGACAAAACGTCGCGTGCTGCGTGGTCGGCGGCCGAGGTGTCGCGTTTCGACTTGGCGCGGCAGTGACCGGAACCCCGCGATGGCGGGACGGGCGACGAGACAGCGGAGAGGGCCGACAGGGCTGTCACAGGAGTGCGTCGGTGACGGGCGAATGGAACTAGCGGGTTCGGTCTCGAACTTCCCGCACCTGACCGCTCGCCGCGGTGGAACCCTCCGCGCTCCAGCCCCTTGAACTGCGCAGACCTCCCGACACCACTCGGGCCGCTCTCGCAAATTCCGGTCGCGCGGCCATTGACACGACGCCTGCGCCGGGATCAGGATCACCTCTGCAAACAAACGAATGAAACGATTCAAAGCGGCCGTTGCGCCCCCTCTCGCCCCTGGGCTGGCTGCCACCGCGTTGGTTGCCTTCTCCGCTCTCCGTACATCTCCTAGGAGCCCCGCGATGCACGACGTGACGCGCCGGAACATTCTTCGCTCGGCCATAGCCGTGGCCCTGGCCCCCACCCTGAGCTCCGTGCTGCTGCCCGGGCTCGCGCCGGCGGCGTCCGCGGCGGTCTCGTGGACCGCGAAGTGGATCTGGGCGCCGTCAAGCACCACGAATCAGTGGGTGGCCTTCCGCAGATCGTTCACCCTGGGATCCACACCCTCGAAGGCCGTCACGCAGATCGCGGCGGACTCCAAGTACTGGCTGTGGGTCAACGGCACCCTCGTGATCTTCGAAGGGGGGCTCAAGCGCGGCCCGAACCGTACGGACACCTACTACGACGAGATCGACCTGGCCCCGTACCTGACCAGCGGCGCCAACACGGTCGCGCTGCTGGTGCGGTACTTCGGCAAGGAGGGCTTCTCGCACAGCAGCAGCGGCAAGGGCGGGCTGCTGTTCCAGTCCGACATCGCCACCGGCTCCACCACCACCCGGCTGGTCAGCGACACCGGCTGGAAGCACACCGTCCACCCGGGCTACTCGAACAACACCAGCGGCACCCAGGTCAACTTCCGGCTGCCGGAATCGAACGTCTACTACGATGCCCGCAACGCCACCGCTATGGCCGACTGGCAGTCCGCCGGCTTCGACGACAGTGCCTGGGGCGTGCCCACCGACTTCGGCGCGGCGGGCGTCGCTCCCTGGAACGGCCTGGTGGAGCGACCCATCCCGCAGTTCCGGTACTCCGCTCTGAAGTCCTACACCAACGACGCCTCGCTGCCGGCCACCGGCCAGGGCTCCACGGCGATCTCGGCCACCCTGCCGTCCAGTGCACGCATGCGCTGCGTCTTGAGGTTCCCCTTCATGATCCGCAGCCCGGCGAATCCCAGCACCGCGGGGAGCAGGGTCAG
>NZ_JBEPBI010000535.1:0-1883 GCF_040299045.1 Streptomyces sp. NPDC001027 | reverse complement strand
GGTGCGCCGTTTCGCCGGGGGCCGCGGCCGGCGCGTTGTCCGGTTGGCTCGCCGGCTCGCCCCGGTGGGGCGGGCCGCGGTGCCGGACCACCAGCCGTCCGCCCTCCGACGGGTCGCTCAGCGCCTGACCGCCCTGAGCCAGGGGTCGACGACGGCCGAGAGCGCGTCCCGGCCGGTGAAGACATGTCCGTTCATGCCCTCGGCCTGCGCCGCGCGGACGTTCTCCTCGCGGTCGTCGACGAAGAGGACGTCGGCGGGCGCGGCGTGCAGAGCGGTCACACTGTGCCGGAAGGCGGCCGGGTCGGGCTTGGCCGCACCGATCCTCCCGGAGAAGGCGACGTGGTCGAGGTCGTGCAGCCAGGGCTGGGCGGCGACGAAGGCGTCCGCGTGGTCTGCGGGGATGTTGGACAGCAGAGCGACCCGGGCACGGTCGCGCAGGCGCCGCACGTAGGCGACCATGCGCTCGTCGACGCGGGACCAGCTGTCGATGTCGACGAGCCTCAGCTCCTCGATCGTGTCGGCGTCGGCGGGGCGGGACAACGCGTGCAGAACGTCCGTCCAGTACGCGGCCGCGGTGTGCCGCCCGGCGTCGTAGGGCGGGCGGTGGGTCCAGTAGGCCGTGGCGAAGGCTTCGGGGGAGGTGCGGCAACGGGCGGCCATCTTCTCCAGGGCGCCCGGCCGCTGGTGGCGGGCGATGACCCCGAAGAGGTCGAAGAGTACGACGCGGCGGCGCTCGGTGGACATGGCGGTCCCTTCCGTTGAAGTCTCGGGGCGTTCGGTTCAGCGCCGGTGGGGCAGCGCGCGGGCGAGGGAGTCGAGTGCGGCCAGCGGGTCGGGTCCCGCCGGGGCGAGCACGACGCTGGTCGCGCCGGCCGCGTGGCGGGCGTCGATCGCGGCGCGGGCCCGGGCGGGGGCGCCGGCGACGCTCAAGGCGCGGACCCAGTCCGCGGGCATCGTCCGGGCGAAGTGCCGGGCGTCGGGGCTCGCGGCGCGGTGCGCGCGCAGCTCCTCGGCGAAGGGCAGGGGGTCGATGTGCGCGGCCCACTGCGGCTCGCCGACCGATTCCAGGACGGTGCGGACGCGGGCCAGCGCGGCCTCCTCGTCGTCGTCCACGGCGGCGGCGTCGTAGACGACGATCTCCCGAGCGTTCGCGGCGGGGCCCAGGTGGCGCAGGGAGGCGGTGATGTAGCCGGGTGCGGCGGGTTCGGCCAGGAGGAGTCCGTCGGCGACCTCGCCCGCGACCGCCTGCGACTTGGGGCCGCGCACCCCCAGGATCACCGGGGGGACGACGTCCGGGACCTCGGTGAGGATCACGCCTTCGCAGCGCACGTACCGGCCGTTCTCGGGGCCGGGCTCACCGGCGATGAGCAGGCGCAGCGCTCGCGCGTACTCCTTGATCAGCGTCAGGGGGCTCTCGGGCCAGGAGCCGACCTGGCGCATCCAGCCGGGCATGCCGTGACCGATCCCCGCGATGAGCCGGCCGGGGTGGAGCTGCGCGAGCGTGGCCAGCTCCATCGCGGCGAAGCACACGTTGCGGGCGCCGGCGGGCATGATCCCGATCCCGACCGTGAGTTTCGTGGTGGACGCCAGGACGGTGGCGGCCTGGGCGACGCCGCCGCGCCAGCCGAGGTCCTCCACCACCCAGACCTGGTCGAACCCCAGCTCCTCGGCACGCCGGACATAGGGCAGCACCTGTGGGACGGGGAGGTCCAGGGGCAGCATGACGCCGACGCTGCCGCGGGCGGGACGTGCGTGGGGCTCGGGCTCGGACATCGGGGGCTCCTTCGGTCGCTCAGGGCTTGGTGGACCGGCCGTGGCGACCGGGGGAGGGGAGGGCTTGATCCGCCGGGCGGGGTCGGGCCCAAGGCTACTGTGCCCAGCGC
>NZ_JBEPBI010000534.1:0-1903 GCF_040299045.1 Streptomyces sp. NPDC001027 | reverse complement strand
GGCGCCGCGGTCCTGCCCGGCGCGTCCCCGCTGCTCGCCGCGGGCCTCGTCGAGGGCTTCGACGGCAGCCCTCTGGCGGCGGCGACGGACCCGGCGAGGTGGTGGGAGGCGTATCTGTCGGCCGTCGCCGCGCCGGCCCTGGAGGCGTTCGCCGGCCACGGCGTCGTCCTCGAGGCGCACCTGCAGAACACGCTCGTCGCCGTCGACGCCGACGGCCTCCCGGTGCAGGCCCTGTTCCGGGACGCCGAGGGAGTCAAGCTCCTGCCGGACGTGGAGCGGTCGGCCGGCTGGGAGCGGCTGGTGTACTGCCTGGTGGTGAACCATCTGTGCGAGGTCGCCGCGGCCCTCGTCGCACACCACCGGGGATTCGACCCGTGGCCCGCGGCCCGCCGCGCGCTGGCCCGCCACGACCTCCCCGAGACGGCCGCCCTGCTCACCGCGCCCACCCTGCCGGGCAAGACGAACCTGCTGCTGCGCTGGACGGGGGCGGACGGTGCGGACGCCCGCTATCTGCCGCTGCCCAATCCGCTGGCCGTTCCGTCGGCCGTGGATGAACGTCAGGCGCTCGGCCGGTAACGGCCATGGAACGGCTGAGCGACGCTTTTCCACACGTTACATCCCATGTTTGCGCAGTGGCGATCCCCGTGTCGGCCTTCAGGCCCCCCTTGACCGCTGGCCCCGCCTGCGCGCCGCGGCCTTGTCGCGAGCCCCGCAAAAGCTCATCTACCTCGGCGAATCCGACTTTCAGGCGACCGTGGTCGACGAGTTCGCGGTAGATCGCCCGACCTCGTGCCGTCGAGTGGTTGACGCCCGGAACGTCGCACTGGCGAATGATTGGTCGTATGAATCAGTATTGCTGATCAATCGTTCCGCTCTCTAATATCGCTTGCGCCCAGAGGCGATCAACCTGTCCCGTGCCGGCGCGCGACCGTGCCGGCGGCGCCTCGACGTCACCCGGCCGAGGCGTGGGGCAGACCACCGACGCGACACTGACGTCGCGTCCACTTTTCCTGGACGAGCAGGGGAATCCGTACGTGATGTCACGCACCATGATCAAACGTGCCGCAGCGGCGGTCGCACTGAGTCTGGCGTCGGTCCTGACGTCTGTGTCGCCGGCCGACGCCGCGACCAACCTCAGAGGCATCGAACCGTTCAACACCGACAAACTCCTCATGACCATCTGCAACGGCCGGACCGACTGGCCCACCTACTGGTGGATCAACGTCCAGACCGGCGAGGTCATGGAGGACGGCGTCCACGGCATCCCGGCCCTGAGCATCTCGTAACCCATGGGAACGCTTCCAGGGCTACTGCAGCTACCCGCAGTCGTCCAGCTGGACCTGGACCGGAGCCGAGAAGCAGGTCAGCAACACCCTGGTCAACTGCAGCTCCGGCTCCCAGCTGAGCCAGAACCTCCAGCTCAACGGCAGTACGACCAGCACGACCACCAACAGCGTCACCGGCTCGGTGGGCATCGAGTGGAACGTCATCGAGAAGGTGCTCTCGGTCGAGGCGGGCGCCAGCTACACCCGTAGCTGGTCGTACGCGAAGTCCTCGGGCTGGGCCACGACCACCGGCATCACCGTCCCGCCGAAGCGGGTGGGCTGGATGGCGCTCCGCCCGCTCATGCGCACCGTGCGCAGCAACCCCGTCTTCCATGTCACCCGCTACTCGTGGGGCGCGCCGGGCACCCACGAGCAGGTCGACTCCTACTCCTGGCGCGGCCGTGGCTACAACGAGATCACGTCGTACGGCGCCTACTTCGACGCCGTGGGCAACGTGCTCAACTCCGACGGCACGCCGAAGGGCCAGTACGTGGCGCGTGACCGGGCGGTGAAGAGCTCCGACCGCTGCTGACACCGACTGACGAGCTCGGGCCGTTCCCGGCGAGCGGATCTCGCCG
>NZ_JBEPBI010000533.1:0-1914 GCF_040299045.1 Streptomyces sp. NPDC001027 | reverse complement strand
GGCGAACTGCGCTGGGCGCGCGGCGTTCTCAACGCCGGTGACTCGGTCACGACGGTCGACGGGCAGATGGTCGACCGGCCGGTGCTCGAACGCGCGCGAGGTGTCCTGGCCCGGGCCGGTGAGTCACAGGGCCTTGCCTAGCTAGTCAGTCTCCTGCCGGTCCGTCGCCGCGTGCCGCGGCCGCCGGGCCGGAGGGAAGGGGGGAGCGTCTCCGCGACAGCGAGGAAGCATCGGGCCTGGCGGAACGTCGGCCGAGTGGCCACTGGCTCATCGGCATGCGCGAGCGCGCCCACGCGGCCGGGGGCCGTCTGCGCACGGGTCGTCGGCCCGAAGGCGGATTCGAGGTCGTCGCGGAGCTGCCGTTGCGCCCGCTCCCCCTCGCAGAGCCCTCGGTGAAGGAGTACACGGCGCCATGAACCCGGCACGTCAGAGGCCCGCACGCCCCCGAACGATCACATCCGTTCCCCCGGGCCGTAGCCTTGCCGCCATGGGCAGAACGATCCGGCAGGCAGCGCGGGCCACGCTCCATCTGCTCGTGGCCGCAGCGCTGGCCTTCGGCCTGTACCTGTTCATCACCGTGCTGCTGATCACGGCCGTCGGCACGATCGCCGTGGTCGGGGCGTGGATGCTGCCCGAGACGGTGCTGCTGATCCGGCGGATCGCCGGCGCCAAACGCGCTCTGACGGCTTCCTGGACGGGCCGGCGCATCCCGGAGGCTTACCGGCCGATCACCGGCGCCCTGCGCGAGCGTCTGCGCATCGCCGTCCATGACCCGGGCACCTTCCTCGACCTGCGCTGGATGGCTGCCTCATACGTCTACGGCGCCCTGCTGGGCGTGGCGCTGCCGCTGTGGCCGCTGGGCCTGGTCGTGGACGGGGTGTGGTGCGGGCTGGCGCGTCGCGGGGCGGTCGTCCTGCCGTTGATCACCCGCCTAGCCGACCTCGAGGCCCACTGGTCGCAGGCCCTGCTCAAGCCCTCGCCCCGGGCGCTGCTGGCCGCGCGAGTCGAGGAGCTGGCCGCCACCCGGGCGGACGCGATCGCCGCGCACGGCGCCGAGCTGCGCCGCATCGAGCGGGACCTGCACGACGGGGCACAGGCCCGCCTGGTCGCCCTGTCCATGCGGATCGGGCTCGCGAAACGCGCCTATGGCCACGATCCCGAGGCGGCCCGCAAACTCCTCGACGACGCTCAGGAGCAGGCCGAGGAGGCGCTGACCGAGCTGCGGCAGGTGGTACGCGGCATTCACCCGCCGATCCTCACCGACCGCGGTCTCGTCGGCGCCGTACGGGCTCTGGCGGCCAGCAGTGGGCTGGAGGTGACCGTGCGGGTGGACGGCGGGCTGGAGGAGGGGCCGCGGGCTCCGGCTGCGGTGGAGGCGGCGGCGTACTTTGCGGTGGCCGAGGCGCTGACGAACGCCGCCAAGCACAGTGGTTCGCGGCGCGCGACCGTTCAGCTGGAGCGCGTCCCCCGGGGATTGCGGGCCGTCATCCAGGACGAGGGCCTGGGCGGAGCCGACGAGAACAGCGGCACCGGACTGCTCGGCGTCCGGCGGCGCGTCGCCGCGATGGACGGTGAGGTGACCGTGACCAGTCCCGAGGGGGGACCGACGATGATTGCCGTGGAGCTGCCGTGCGTGTGGTGACCGAGCCGGCGGGGACGAGACCGACGTGGAAAAGGACGGGCACGCCGTGCGTGTGGTGATCGCCGAGGACAACGCCTTGCTCAGGGAAGGGCTCGTGCTGCTGATGACCTCGGCCGGACACGAGGTCGTGGCTGTGGCCGGCAGCGGGCCGGAGATCATGCCCGCGCTGCTGCGTCACCGCCCGGACGCGGCCGTGCTGGACGTGCGAATGCCGCCCGGCTTCCGCGACGAAGGCCTGCGGGCGGCTCTGGACGCCCGGCAGCAGATCCCGG
>NZ_JBEPBI010000532.1:0-1917 GCF_040299045.1 Streptomyces sp. NPDC001027 | reverse complement strand
ATCCGGCGACCACCGATATCAACACACCTCGCTCAACACTCTTCCCCTACCCGCCGCTCTCCCGATCTGTCGCCCCGCCGGCACATGCCTTCGCCGCCCCCCCGCGGCCTGCCGGCCCCGCTCCCGCGGCTGCTGGGCCGTCGCCTCCGGCGAGGGACTGTGCGTCGCGACGGTCGGCGTGTGAGCTGAAAGGTGCGGCCGGGACGGCGTCGCCGGCCGGGCCCGGGCGGCGCGCCGCGCGACGGCGGGGCTCCGCCGGGCGGCGGGCGCCGCCTTCCCACGGCCGGCCCCCGCCGGCCACCGGAGCACGTGGCCGGCGCCGGCGGGCGGCCGGACGCCTCGCGCGGTCGCCGGAGGCGCCCGCACGACGGTCGGGCCTGCCCGCCGCTGCCCGGGGGATTGAGGCCCGCCCGCTCGGGTACGCGAGCCGGACCGCCGCTACCAGGGGAGACGCCATGGAGACGCCCGCACACGACCGCAACCACAACCCGGCCGCACTGGCGCTGGACGCGCTGGCGCGCGACACCGAGGACACCACGGCCCTGGACACGCTCGCGCACTGCGACGTGCTCGTACCGGTGCCCGACGACGCGCTCGACGAGGACATCACCGACCCGGCCACCGTCGCCCTGCCCGTCCTCGAGCAGCCCGGGGGAGCTGCCGTGGTGCCGGTGTTCACCTCCGAGCCGGAGATGGTCGAGCTGCTGCCCGAGGTCGACCGCTACCGGCTGGTGCCGCTCGGCGCGCTCGCCGCGCAGTGGCCGACCGGCGAACTGTCCCTGTCCATCGACGCGGCCGGCGACCACCCGCTGACGCTCACCTCCGAGGGGGTGCGCACCCTGCTGGTCCGCTGAGCGGCGCCGACCGGGCCCTTCCGGCCCCGGATCCGGGGCGTGGCCACGACCCGGTCGGCATCCGCGTGCCCTAGGACCCGGTCAGCATCCGCTCCAGCACCGCCCGCTGCAGGGGCAGGACCTCTGTGTGCAGGTCACGGCCCTTGCGGGTCAGGGCGACCCAGACCCCGCGCCGGTCCTCCGCGCAGATCGAGCGCTCCACCAGGCCCTCCTTCTCCAGGCGGCCGATGAGGCGTGACAGCGCGCTCTGGCTGAGGTGCACGCGTCCGACGAGGTTCTGCACCCGGCACTGGTCGCCCGCCCGGGGAGCCTCGGCGGCGAGGATGTCCAGCACCTCGAAGTCGCTGGCCCCCAGGCCGTGCGGATGCAGCTCGCGGTCGATCTCGCACATCGTGCGGGCGTGCACCGACAGGATGTCGCGCCACCGCTGCTCAAGGCCCGTCCCGGCCGTCTTCGCTGCCATACCCGCATGGTAACGCCGTCCGGGGCGTTCGTTGACGACGCAATAAGTGCGAGTGCATGCAGTGGCCGGCGGCCCGTCTCTCAGGCGGGGTCCTGGAGGAGGCCCACCAGGTTCCCGTCCGCGTCCTTCACAGAGGCGATGAGCCGTCCGTTGCCGACGTCGTGGACGTCCTGGAGCACCTCTGCCCCCGCCGCCAGCAGCGCCGCGAGACGGTCCCGGATGTCGGTGACGTGCCAGTAGGGGACCGGACCCGTCAGACCCTGGGCGTGGCCGTTCGGGTTCAGGCCGATGTCCTGGCCGGCGGCCTTGTACCCGACGTAGTACGGCTCGTCGGCGAACGGCTCGACCCCCAGCAGCGCGGTGAACAGGGCCTTCGCCCGGTCGACGTCCTTGACGGGGTAGATGATCGTCTGCAGTCCGGCGGCCATGACGCCCTCCTCGGTGAAGTGATGCGGTACCGGGAACACCTGCGTGCTCTCCTGGTCCCACGCTAGGACGAGGGCACGGCTCACGGCTTCTCCGATCCTGACCGACCGCGGCCCCCGACCGGTCCCCGTCCCGCTGCCACGGCCCCGCTCGCAGGACGCGACATCGGCCACG
>NZ_JBEPBI010000531.1:0-1982 GCF_040299045.1 Streptomyces sp. NPDC001027 | reverse complement strand
CGCCGAACGCCGTCTCCCCGCCCGCACCGCATCGGTCGACGGAGACGTCGGCAAGGCCGAAGCCCACGGCATCCGGGACACCGTGGTCTGGCTGACCCTGCTCGCCGCTTTCGAAGACCGCAACCAGATGCTCTGGTTTCTCTCCGGCAACCAGAACTTCGCCGCGCGCGCCGCGTTTCACCCCGACCTGCGTGCAGAAGCACAACAGCGTCTGGGCACGGACAGATCACTCTTCCTGGGTCTGATGCAGGACGGCATTCCCGCGCTGTTGAAGCGATGGGGCGCCAAAGTGACGGTATGCGCCCAGGACTTGGACCGTCTGGTGCGGTCGGAGTCGGTTGCGCAGCAGGTGCGGGCCGTGCTCACGGGGCCTGTGCGGCCTTTCGCCCCGGACTTCCCGGCGCCCGGCACGGATCTCCTGGCCTTCGACGGCCGGCTCGGCAGCCCTCTGGCCTATCAGGTCGACGACAGGCTGTGGGCGCCCAGCCGAATCCGCTGGAGGGCCCGCGGGGAGGAACAGGCGTGTTCCGGCTCCTCGTTCATCATGACGCGGGTGCTGCTGGAGGTCAGCGTCGAGCCCCTGCTCGTGCTGGGCGTGACGGTTCTGGACGTCAGCACCGCCGAACCGCCCGCTGCGAGAGGGCGGCATGAGACCTGATGCTCGATCGAGGCCCTGAACGGCGATGGACGCGTCCGTTCCACGCGGCGAGATCCGCCTCGTGGACGGCGCTGCTGCGGGTGCGCGACGGGCTGGCGTTCAGCGAGCGCGGGGAAGCGACATCGGTGCCGACGCCACCCCGATCCCGTCCTGGCACCACCCGCCCAGCCGCCGCGAGCTCGCCTCCGTCGGTCACTCTCGTGGGTGACGATGAGCACGGAACAGCGTCACGAGCGCCAGGACGCGCCTCGAATCGCAGACCCTCACGGCTGGCGGTGCCGCGCCCTGCGCCTACCGGGTCTCCCAGGGCGCCAGGCTGGGGCGGGCCGCCAGTATCGAGATCACCGCCGATGCCGACGGCGCCGTCTGGGTCAGCGGCGCCGCCACCGTCTGTGTCCGCGGCGCCATCGCCCTCTGACCGCCCCGCCGCCCGCGCTCCCGCCGCAGTTGCCGAAGCGCGGGCGCCGCGCGGAGGTTCGCCGGCGTCGGGAGCAGGCCCTCAGGCGGTGTCCGGGGAGAGCGTCTTCATGGTGACGTAGCTGGTCACCGTGGCCACGCCGGGCAGAGCGGCCAACTGGTTGGCGTGGAAGTCCTCGTAGGCGGGCAGGTCGGCGACCTCGACCTGGAGCAGGTAGTCGAAGTTGCCGGTGATGTGGTGGCAGGCGGCCACCTCGGGCAGCTGGGTGATCCCGCGCTCGAACGCGACCACGTCCGCGCGGGTGTGCCGCATCAGCCGGACCCCGGCGAACACCCGCAGACCGCGGCCGGCCGCGGCGGGGTCGATCAGCGCCCGGTATCCGCGGATGACGCCGGCTTCCTCCAGCTGGCGCACCCTGCGCAGGCAGGGGGACGGCGACAGCCCGACCCGGGCGGCCAGCTCGTTGTTGCTGATCCGGCCGTTCTTCTCGAGCACGGCCAGGATCGATCGGTCCACCTCGTCCATGGCAGCAGATTATTGCGCCCGGCCACCGAGTACCACAATTGTCAGCCCGCAGTGGGCGCAATTTGCTGCCAAAATTGCCGTGATCCGGCCATGTTCGGGCGGTGGTCGGCCACGCTTCATGGCGTCGTCACCGACGTCCAGGGAAGGGCAGACCATGCCGGGCAAGAGCACCATCACCGTCCACGCCGATCGCGGGATCCATCCCACCCGCGCGGTGGCGCCGCCCATCTACCAGACGGCGACGTTCTGGGCCGAGGACGGCGAGACGTTCGCACGCGGCGCCGTCGAACCGCGCGGCAAGGACTTCTACACCCGCTTCGGCAACCCCAACCACGCCCAGGTCGCAGCCGTCGTCGCCGAGTTGGAAGGCGTCGAGGCGGC
>NZ_JBEPBI010000530.1:0-1983 GCF_040299045.1 Streptomyces sp. NPDC001027 | reverse complement strand
GAACAATCATTGTAGGAAACCCCCGTGCCATTCGGCACGGGGGTTTCCTGCGTTCACGGCAGGGCTAATCGGTCGTCGACGGCCGGCGTTTCACGGTTCGGTCAAGGGCGCAAGACGCCTTCGAGCGGGCCTGTCCGGCGACGGTCCAGGATCGCTTCAGATCGGGCTGTGAGCGAGTTTGAGAACAGCGGGTCCTTCGGGGTATGCTCTATTCCGTTGCCGCGAGGGAAACCTCGACAAGTGACCAGCCCCCTTAGCTCAGTCGGCAGAGCGTCTCCATGGTAAGGAGAAGGTCAACGGTTCGATTCCGTTAGGGGGCTCCACAAAGAGAAAGCCTCCACCCGTTCGGGTGGAGGCTTTTCTCATTGCCGGTCTTCTCTCATGCCACGCGCATGGCCAGGATCGCCATGTCGTCCGACGGGGCGTCGGACGCGAAGCGTTCCACCGCTCGCATGATGCGGGCGGCGACCGCGCCGGCCGTGAGACCCGTGCAGGTGGTGAGAACGTCGGCGAGGCCGTCGTCCCCCAGCATGCGCGTGCCCTCGCGGCGCTCGGTGACTCCGTCGGTGACGCAGAGCAGGACGTCGCCCGGGTCGAGGGTGACGGTCTGCTCGTACAGCTCCAGGTCCTCCATGACGCCCAGCAGCGGCTGGGGTTCGGCGGCCGGTTCGACCGTGCCGTCCTGGCGGAGGCGGAGGGGCAGCGGGTGGCCCGCGCAGACGACCTTCAACTCCGCGCTGCCGTCGTCGTGCGGGCGCATCTCGCCGTACAGGAGGGTCAGGAAGCGGCTGCGAGCGCCTTCGTCGAGGATGGCGGAGTTGAGACGCTCGAGGACGGCCGGGCCGCTGAGGCCTTCCCTGGCCAGCAGGCGAAGGGCGTGCCGGGCGAGGCCGGTGACCGCCGCCGCGTTCGGTCCCGTGCCGCAGACGTCGCCGATCGCGAAGCCGTAGACGCCTTCGCGGATCGGGAAGACGTCGTAGAAGTCGCCGCCGACCTCGTTGCCCTCTCCGGCGGCGCGGTAGATGACCTCCACCTCGACGCCGTCGATCTTGGGGGTCTCCGGGGGGAGGAGGCTGCGCTGGAGCGCCTGGCTGATGGCCGTGCGCTCCGAGTACAGGCGCGCGTTGTCGAGGGCGAGGGCCGCTCTGCGGCTCAGGTCCTCCGCCAGCTCCAGGATCTCCTGACGGAAGTGCTCGTCGGTGGGCTTGCCGAGTGTCAGCATGCCGATGACACGGTTGCGGGCGACCAGGGGAAGGACGACGGTCTCGCCGCCGACGGCGGAGGCCGTGGCGAGGGTGGGGCCGATGCCCGAGGCCACCTGATGGGTGGGGCCGCCGGTCAGGCCGAGGCTGCGCATGGAACTGCGCAGGGCCGCGTCGTGCGCCGCCGCGGCGGGGGCTCCCCACACGCGGGCGCCGGGCGTCGGGACCGGGTCGGGCGGGGCGATCTTCGAGAGCAACGACTTGATGCCGTCGATCAGCTCCTCGTCCTCGTGCAGGACGTAGGAGAGGTACGGGTCGGAGGCCTGGTCGGCGATCGTGTACACCGCGCACCAGGTCGCCAGCGTCGGCACGGTCATCTGGGCCATCAGGGCGAGGGTCTGGTCGCGGTCCAGAGTGCCGGCGAGCAGGTCGGACGCCTCGACGAGGAAGCTGAGGGAGCCCCGTCGAAGGCGCTCCAGCTCGCCGAGGCGGGCCGACTCCACGGCCAGCGCGATGCGGTCGGCCGCGAACTGCAGGCGCAGGGCCTCCTCGTTGGAGTAGCGGCCCTGTGCCTCGGCCGCGACGCCCAGGGAGCCGGTCAGACGGCCCTCGACCTTCAGCGGGACCGTGACGACCGAGCGCATGCCCGTGCCGTTCAGCAGGGGGACCGCGCCGGGGACGGTCAGGAGGTCCTCGTGGACGGCCGGCATCCGGGCCGATCCGTAACGGCCCGGGCCGGCCTCCACGACAGAACCGAAGAGCACACATCAGAACTCCACTC
>NZ_JBEPBI010000529.1:0-2033 GCF_040299045.1 Streptomyces sp. NPDC001027 | reverse complement strand
GGCGGATCCCCGAGCTGCTGCCGGCGCCGCCGCTGTCGGTCCGGCTCACCACCTTGCGCAGCTACGACACCGACACCGGCGCCCTGGAGGTGCTGGAGCCTCGCTCCTGAGACCCGCCGTCGGTAGAGGAGTGTCTGACGACGTGACAGCACGTGCAGGGGCGGCCGTACTTGTGGGCCGCCCCCTGATAGTGACGTGACGTCGCCCCGTCGCCACTGCCGACTACGGTCGTGCCCGCGCGGGCGTCGCGTCAGAGCACCCGGCGCCGCAGCGTCCAGGCGCCGAGCGCGAGGAGACCGGCAGACAGGGCGAGGAAGACGCAGCTCTCCACGGCCTGCATGCTCCAGAACTGCGACGCGGGATGGTATTCGGCGGTCTGCGAGGCCACGCCCTGCCGGGTGAGGCAGCTCTGGATGGTCTCCGTGCCGTCGCAACCGGAAGGGTTGAAGGAGATCTCCCGGCCGCTCTTGTCGTAGTACGTGGAGCCCACCCGCCAGGCGTCGTCGGGGACCCAGCTCTTGCCGCCCCGTTCGCTCTCCCCGGTGCTCTGCGCCACGGTGCCGGTGATGCGCTCGGCCGCGACGTAGTGGGGCCGGGCTGCCGCGCCGAGGCCCACGAGCACGGCCAGGTACACGGCGAGGGTGATCGCCATCGCCGTGACGGTGTTGCGGAACAGCAGGCCGGCCGCGACGCCGACGGCGAACGCCAGCACGGTGTACGCGGCGAGGGTCAGCCCCTGTGTCTCGAAGCCGGGAGTCAGCAACGGCCCCCGGGTCACGTGGTTGAGCGGCTTGAGCGCCCAGACGCCGCCGAGTCCCAGCACCAGCATCACCAGTGCCACCGGTCCGCCGGCCACCAGGACCTTGGTCGCCCACCAGCGGCGGCGGCTGACCGACTGGGTCAGCCCGAAGACATGGGTGCCGTGCTCGATCTCGCGGGCGAACAGCGGAGCGCCCGCGAACATGCCCAGGAGCACGGGCAGACAGAGCAGCACCATGGGGATGACGGAGGCGTAGGTCTTGTACGTGTCGCTCAGCGCGTTCATGGCGTCGACCGGACAGCCGTCCTGGATGCGCAGACACCCCGCGATGCCGTGGTCGCCCATGTACGAGACCGCGTCGAGCCGGTAGTAGGTCATGACGGAGGCGACCGCGGCCACGAGCAGCGCGGTGACGAGGAGTTGGAGGCGTTGCTGACGCCAGGCGACCCACAGCATCAGGCGGCCACCTCCGCGCTGCCGTGCTCCTCCGCGTCGCCTCGCCGGGCGGCCGCCGCGCGGGAGGAGCGCAGATAGGCCATGGTGAGTTCCTCCAGGGTCGGCTCGTGCGACTCCCAGCCCGGCGTGTCCGCCTCCGGGTCGCGCACCAGCACGGTGGCCTGCCGTTCGGTGCGGCGCGACTCGACGACGTCGCCGGCGGGGAGCGGTCCCTCCGGGCCCCGGTTGGGGCCGATCATGAGGCGGTGGGCGGCGAGCAGGTCCTCGACGTCGCCGGCCAGCATCACCCGGCCGCCCGCCAGGAGCAGCAGGTGATCGCAGATGCCGTCGAGGTCGGCGAGGACATGGGACGAGAGCAGAACGGTCATGCCCGTCTCGGCGACCTCCTGCATCAGCACCTGCATCACCTCTTCCCTGGCCAGCGGATCGAGGTCGGCCAACGGCTCGTCGAGCACGATGAGTTCGGGGCGGCGTCCCAGGGCGACGGCCAGCGCGACCCGGGTGCGCTGACCGCCGGAGAGGGTGGAGATCCGGGCCTTCGCGGGGACTCCGGCCGCGTCCGTCAGGCTCCTGGCGTAGGCGGCGTCCCACCGCTGGTTCAGGGCGCGTCCGGCGCGCAGCATCTCCTCGACGGTGAAGCCCCGGTACAGGGGTTTGTCCTGGGCGAGGAAGGCGAGCCGCGGGTGGGCGCCCCGGCGTCCGGGGGCTTCCCCCAGCACGCGCATGGCGCCTTCGGTCGGCGTCAATAAGCCCGTCGCGAGCGACATGAGGGTGCTCTTGCCCGCCCCGTTGGGGCCGACGAGGGCGGAGACCCGGC
>NZ_JBEPBI010000528.1:0-2041 GCF_040299045.1 Streptomyces sp. NPDC001027 | reverse complement strand
CCCCTTGGCACCTCTCGGGAGTTTAGCCCGACGGGAGCCGACCCCGGCCGGGCGCGTGGGGGCAGGCGGGGCGGTCAGGGCCGCGGCGGGATGTGAGGCCCTCGGCGCTGGTCGCCGCTGTCGCGGCGGAGCCGGTCGGTGTGACGGGCCACGTCGTCGACCCGCGCGGCGAGTTCGGGGTGTTCCGGAGTCAGATACGAGCGTGTGCCCGTCAGCGGGCCGACGAGGGCGGCCGCGTCGTCCGCGGCGAGGGCGGAGCTGAGCTCGACGAGAGGGCTGCGGGCGGCGGGCGGGAGGTCGAGCGCGGTGATCTGTCCGGCGAGCCGGCGCAGATCGGCGGCGTTGGCGCGCGCCCAGGCGGTGACGGTGCGATCGGCGGCGCGGCGGTCGCGGGTGGCCTGGACGCGTTGCTCGCCCGTGGACCCAGGGTTCCCGGGGCGGACGCGCAGGTAGCGACGTTCGGCGGCCTGGCGGCTGGCGACGCCGAGGGGGTGCGCGAGGTCGGCCCAGCTGGCGCCCGCTTCCCGGGCCTCCTCGATCAGGCCCGGTTCCCAGCCGGCGAGCCGGTCGCGCACCTCACGGAGCAACAGGAGTGCGGCGAGTGCCTGTTCCGAGCTGGGCTGGGCGCATGCGGCGTGCTCGTCCGACGGCGGCGTCCCGGCGGTGCGCAGAGCCTCGTTGATCGTGTCGAGGGCCGTGGCCGCGAGGAAGGACGCGGGGGTGACGGTGTGCGGGTCCTGGTGATCGTCGGTGGTCATGCCGCCTCCGGTGGCGCTGTCATCGTATGGACGACATCTTGCTTGTCATCGTATCGATGACATGTTACAACAGTGGCAGGTCACCCCGCATTGGCAGCAAGTGCCTGATCCGAACACTGGAGGTGTTTCCCGATGTTGATGCGCACCGACCCGTTCCGCGAGCTCGACCGACTCACCCAGCAGCTCCTGAACACCACGGGCACGTGGTCGCGGCCGTCGGCGATGCCGATGGACGCCTACCGTGAGGGGGAGGAGTACGTGATCGCCCTCGATCTGCCCGGCGTCTCCCCGGACGCGATCGACGTCGACGTCGAGCGGAACATGCTGACCGTCAAGGCCGAGCGGCGGCCCGTCGCCAAGGCGGACGACGTGCAGATGGAGCTCAGCGAGCGACCTCTCGGAGTCTTCTCCCGCCAGCTCGTGCTGGCGGACACCCTCGACACCGAGCGCATCCAGGCGGACTACGACGCAGGTGTGCTGACCCTGCGCATCCCCATCGCCGAGCGCGCCAAGCCCCGCAAGGTGGCCGTCGGCGGCGGCTCCTCGCAGCGGCAGATCAGCAGCTGAGCCTGTTCTCGTTCTCCTTCGCCGCCGACGGTCCGGCCGCGCCGAACTCGTCCAGGCGGCCCGGACCGGGGGAGGGGAGAGGCGTCCCGGGGACCGCCCCTCCCCTCCCGCGGGATCAGCCCTTGCCGAGCAGCTTGTTCATCTCGGTGATCTCGGCGGTCTGCGCGGCGACGATGTCGTCGGCGAGAGACATGGCGGGCGCGTACTCACCCTTGTTCTTCTCGGTGTTGGCCATGGCCACGGCGCCCTCGTGGTGCTCGACCATCATCGCGAGGAACTTCGCGTCGAAGTCCTTGCCGGACGCCTTCTCGAGCGCGGCCATGTCCGAACCGCCCATCATGCCCGGCATCGCGGAGCCCGAGTGATCCATGCCGGGCATGGATTCCGCCGTGGCGGCCGAGGAGTCCGGGACGTCCTCACCCCAGGACGTGAGCCAGCCGCTCATGGTCTTGATCTCCGGATCCTGCGCCTTCTCGATGCGCGAGGCGAGGCCCTTGACCTGCGCGGAGGACGCCCGGCCGGCGGCCAGTCGCGCCATCTCCAGGGCCTGGCGGTGGTGCGGGACCATGCCCTGCGCGAAGGACACGTCCTGGGCGTTGTGGGCGCCCGCCGTGACGCCGGAGGCCGTACTCGCGGGCCGTGGCGTAGCCGTCCGCGGAGTTGACGATCTGCGCCAGCCAGACCAGCGCCAGAAACCCGAACATCACGAAGAACGC
>NZ_JBEPBI010000527.1:0-2044 GCF_040299045.1 Streptomyces sp. NPDC001027 | reverse complement strand
GGACCGTCCGGGGATCGCGTGCGTTCAGGCTCAGATCAGGCCGAGTGCGCGAACCGCCTCGCGCTCCTCCGCCAGCTCCTGCACCGACGCGTCGATGCGGGCGCGGGAGAACTCGTTGACGTCCAGGCCCTGGACGATCTCGTAGACGCCGTCCTTCACGGTGACCGGGAAGGAGGAGATCAGGCCCTCCGGGACGCCGTAGGAGCCGTCGGACGGGATGCCCATGGAGGCCCAGTCGCCCTCGGCGGTGCCGTTGACCCAGGTGTGGACGTGGTCGATGGCGGCGTTGGCGGCCGACGCCGCGGAGGACGCGCCGCGGGCCTCGATGATGGCCGCGCCGCGCTTGGCGACGGTCGGGATGAAGTCCTCCGCCAGCCACTTCTCGTCGTTGACGACCTCGGCGGCGTTCTTGCCGGCGATCGTGGCGTGGAAGATGTCCGGGTACTGGGTGGCCGAGTGGTTGCCCCAGATGGTCAGACGCTTGATGTCGGCGACCGTCGAGCCCGTCTTCTTCGCGAGCTGGGTCAGCGCGCGGTTGTGGTCGAGGCGGGTCATCGCGGTGAAGCGCTCGGCCGGTACGTCCGGCGCGGCGGCCTGGGCGATCAGGGCGTTGGTGTTGGCCGGGTTGCCGACGACGAGGACCTTGATGTCGTCCGCGGCGTGGTCGTTGATGGCCTTGCCCTGCGGCTTGAAGATGCCGCCGTTGGCCTCGAGGAGGTCACCGCGCTCCATGCCCTTGGTGCGGGGGCGGGCGCCGACGAGGAGGGCCACGTTGGCCCCGTCGAAGGCGACGTTCGCGTCGTCGGTGATGTCGATGCCCTGGAGCAGCGGGAACGCGCAGTCGTCCAGCTCCATGGCGGTGCCCTCGGCGGCCTTGAGCGCCGGGGTGATCTCCAGCAGGCGCAGCCTGACCGGCACGTCCGCGCCGAGCAGCTGGCCGGAGGCGATGCGGAAGAGCAGGGCGTAACCGATCTGGCCGGCCGCGCCGGTCACGGTGACGTTCACGGGAGTGCGGGTCATGGCGTTCTCCGTATGACAGCTGTCGGTGGGGCGTCCCTGCCCCGGGTGGGACGTACAAATGATCGATCTCTTGGCATCAAGAGATCCGGTCAGCGGTCAGGCTATCGCGCATCCGGGATGCCGGACGTCCGGGGTTGTGTGGCCCGCTTCACAGAGTGCCCCTCGGCGCACGGGAGACCCGCACGAAGCGGCGGCCGCCGGTCCGGGAGAGGGGGATCGGCGGCCGCCGTGTGGGGGTGCCGGGTCGTGCCGGACTCCCGTGGGGGTATCCGTCCGCCTTCCCGGAGCGGAGGCGCCTACTCCTGCGCGGGCCGCCTTTTTCTCCGGCCGGTCACCCGTACGGCGGCCCCGCCCGACGCCGCGTCGGCTCAGCCGAAGGCGAGCGCGCCCGCCACGGCGGCGAGCAGCAGCGCCAGCAGGAGCAGGGCCGCGTACAGCAGGAGCCGTCCGGCCGGTGCGGGCGGGGGCGGCGGGGCGGGCTCCTCCAGCCGGTCCCACCAGGGGACCGTCGGATCCTCCCGGTAGGCCTCGGCCGGATCGACCGGTGCGGGCCGCGGCCAGACCTCGACGGCCAACTCCCAGCGCACGACGTGCCGTTCGGCGTCCGCGCCCGCCAGTCCCGCGACCCTGCACAGCGCGGCGACGGCCTGCCGGGGCGGCGGCTGGACCGCGTTGAGATAGCGCTGCCAGGAGGACTTGCTGTACGCGGTGCGCGCGCCGAGCGCGGCCAGGCTGAGGCCCGTGCCGTCCTTGAGCTGCCGCAACTGTTCCACGAAGTGCCGTACCTCCGACGGCAGCCCGTCCGGCAGCGGCTGCCAGGAGCCCATCCCGCCCACCTTCCCTTCGGTTCGTTCAGGGGACGACGCCGGGCGGCCGGTCGGTTCCCCGGCCTGCGCCGCTACGGCGGTGTGCGCGCACACGACAGCGGAACGGTCACCTCCGTGCCACAGCGTTCGGACAGCTGTTGAACAGGGCCTTCGCGTGAGGGAACGTGGCACGCGTCGGCGGCCCGTCCTCTTCGGGG
>NZ_JBEPBI010000526.1:0-2054 GCF_040299045.1 Streptomyces sp. NPDC001027 | reverse complement strand
CCGGCGAGCAGTTGCTGCGCCTGTCGATGGACCTCGCCACCGGGTCCGCGGGCGTCCTGCTGGCCCTGGGATCGGCTCTCGCCGACACCCCCGCCCTGCCCTTCTGGACCGGACGCCGGGTCGCGGCCCCCGCACCCCCCGAGGCTCCCCAGACGCAGACGCAGACGCAGACGCAGACGACGCCGAAGCCGACGCGGACACAGCCCCAGCCTCAGACGCAGACGCCGCTGCCGGCGCTCTGACCTCTCCCGCGGTCCGTCCACGACGGTCTGCCCGCCGCGCACCTCCGCGGCCCCCGCGACATCCGACGTCGCGGCCCAGAGTTTCCGGCGATCGCCGGAAAGCACCCATCACAGTGACAGGAGATCACCATGTCCATCCTCAGCCTGCAGGCCCTGGAGACCCCCGAGGAGACCACCGAGTACCTGTCGGTCCTCAGCTCCCTGTCGGCGGTCAACTGCACCAACAGCACCGTCAGCACGCTGCTGTGCCTCTGACCGCACCGCCCGGGACGTCCCCCTCCCCGCGGTGGGGTGAGCCGACCCGCTGAACAGAGCCGGCCCGGGCTGAGGGACAGCCCGGGCCGGCGTTCTGTGCCGCCCCGCCGACCTTACGACGAGCGCCCGTAGGAGCCCAGCATGGGAGAGGATCGCCGACACCGGCCGCAGTGGCGCGGGACCTCCGATCGTACGTCCTGGACCGCCGCCGTGCGCAGCGCCCGGATGCCGCGCAGCACCACGCCGGACTGCGCCCGGCCGTGGGCGTGGCCCCTCCTCCTCGCCTCGGCGGTGGCCGTGAGTTCGGCCGCCGCGCTGGTCCTGCCGGCCGTTCTCGCCGCAGCCGTCGACGAGGCCCTGTCCACCGGGGCCGGGCAGGAGCTCCTCACGGTCGCCGTCGTGCTCGGTCTGCTCACAGCGGGCGAGATCCTCGCGCAGTACGCGGGCCCGCGAGCCACCGCCGAGGCGACCGCCCGACTGCGCTCCGCACTGGTGCGCCACATCATGGACCTCGGCCCTCACCATGCCGGACCGACCTCGACCGGGGACCTCGTGGCCCGTCTCACCGCGAGCGCCGGCGAGGCCGGCCTGAGCGCCCAGGCCGCCGTCTACGCCGTCGCCCAACTCGCCATGGCCGCCGGCTCCGTGCTCGCCCTGGGACTCCTCGCCCCGGAACTCGCCGCCGCCTTCCTGGTCACCGCGCCCGCGGGCTGGCTGCTGCTGCGCCGCCACCTGCGGCGCACCGTGCGCCGCGGCGAGGGCTACCAGAGCGCTCAGGCCGCCGTCGCCGCCCGGCTGCTGGACGCCCTGGCCGGCCACCGCACCATCGCCGCCGCCGGGACCGTCGAGCGCGAGATCGAGCGGGTCCTGGCGCCGCTGCCCGAACTGGGCCGGCACGGACGCGCCCTGTGGGACAGCCAGCGCCGTGTCGCCTGGTCGACCGGGCTGCTCGCTCCCGCGACGCAGATCACCGTGCTGGCCGTCGCCGGCTACGAACTCTCCACCGGCGCGCTGGATCCCGGCGACCTCGTGGCCGCCCTCGGATACGCGACGCTGGGGCTCGGCGGCTTCGGCACCGCCCAGAGCCTTCTGGACCTCGCCCGTGCCCGCGCCGGACACCAGCGGGTCCTGGAAGTGCTCGCCGTCCCCCGACAGCCGCCGGGCCTGCGCAGTCTGCCCCCGGGACCCGGACGCGTCGAGCTGCGCGGCATCACCGTGCGCACCCCGAGGGGCGCGATCCTCGACGGACTCGACCTCGTCCTGCCCGCACGGCGGCACGTCGCACTCGTCGGACGCTCCGGCGCGGGAACATCCCTGCTCGCAGCAGTGGCAGGCGGCCTGAGAGCCCCGGACCTGGGCGTCGTCTCACTCGACGGCATGCCCCTGGACGAGGTCCGTCCGGCCGACCTGCGGACCGCCGTCTCCTACGCCTTCTGCGACCCGGAGCTCACCGGTCCCACGGTCCTGGACGCCCTGCGCCCCGTCGGGCGGCTCCCCGAAGAGCGGGTCCACGCGGCCGCACGCGCTGCGCAGGCGGACGGGTTCGTGCGCCGACTG
>NZ_JBEPBI010000525.1:0-2075 GCF_040299045.1 Streptomyces sp. NPDC001027 | reverse complement strand
CCCGCCGGCGGGCCGTCCACGGCGAACCCCGGGTGAACGTCAAAGCCCTTGCGTCATCCGTGGTCAGGCTCGGGGACATCTGGCGCCACGGTGTGCCATGCGGAGCCATTCGGGGCCATCGGGTGCCACCGGTGGGTCGGCGGGACGCGTGGTGTCATCGCGGCTCACCATGGGTTCCACGAGATTTTCGCAGGTCAGGGCGTTCGTCTGAGGCGTCCATTCGATGGGTGGCGCCTGGGTGGTGCCATGTGCCTTGCGTGTGGCGTCATGGAGGTGCCATGATGGCGTCATGGACCTCACCCCGTACGTCGACTCCCTCCGCCGTGAGCTCGCGGTGGCCGCCCAGGCCGGCGGCGACGAAGCCCGCGAGCTGGCTGAGCGGCTCACCGCGCCCCTGGAGTCCGCGACCCGGCTGACGATGCTCAACGTGCTCTCCGCCGCGATGGACGAGATCACCCGCGACCTCGCCCCGGGTTCGGTCGACGTACGACTGCGCGGGCTCGACCCCGACTTCGTGGTCACGCCGCCGCCCGCCTACGGCGGCGCTGCCGCGGAGCCGGCCATGCCCGCCGAGCCGCTCGGCGCTCCCGCGTCGGCCGACCTCGACGAGGGCGGCACGGCCCGCGTCAACCTGCGCCTGCCGGCCCACCTCAAGACCCGCGCCGAAGAGGCCGCCGCCCGCGACGGCCTGTCGGTCAACGCGTGGCTGGTGCGCACCGTGTCGGTCGCGCTCGACGGCGGAACCCGGTCGCGTGCGCCGGAGAGGGCCCAGACCGTCGGACAGAGCTTCACGGGCTGGGTGCGCTGATCGAGTCCCCGCCCACCGCCCCCCCTGCCACGTCAGCCAGACGCTCCAACCGCTTCAACTGTTCCAGCCGCTCCACCCGCACCACTTCACCGACGCCCCGTTCACCAGCGGGGACAGCCCGAGGCCCCAAGAGGACGGGACAGCCATGCCTTCTTTCGACACCCCCGAACCGATTTCGGTCACCGCCTACGTGTACGCCGGATCGATCCAGTTCACCGCCGGCGACCGCCTCGACACCGTCGTGGAGGTGCGACCCCGCGACCCGAAGAAGGACCTGGACGTACGCACGGCCGAGCAGACCGAGGTCGGCTGCACGGGCGGCGCCCTGACCGTCACCACGCCCAAGGCCAATCTGCTCGGACGGGGCGGCACCGTCGACGTGACGGTGGAACTGCCCACCGGTTCCGGCATCGACGTGACCGGCGCCGGGGTCAGGGTGCTCAGCGACGGCCGGCTCGGCGAGGTGCGTGTGAAGACCTCGGCCGGCGACGTCCGCCTCGACACCACCGGCCCGTTGCAACTGAAGGCGTCGCACGGTTCGACCATCGTCGACCGGGTCGAAGGCAGGGCCGACATCACCAGCAGCACCGGAGACGTGCGCGTCGGCCTCGTCGACGGCCCCGCCGTCCTGAAGAACTCGCACGGCACCATGACTGTGGGCGCCGTGACCGGCGAGCTGCAGGTGAACGGCGCCAATGGCGCCATCGACATCCGGCGGGCCGAGGCGTCGGTCACCGGCACCACCACCAACGGGCTCCTCCGAGTCGCCGAAGTCAGCCGTGGCGAAGTCCGGTTGGAGACCTCCAACGGCTCGATCGAGGTCGGCATCCGCGAGGGAGCTGCCGCCTGGCTCGACGTCAGCTCCAACCGCGGGCATGTGCGCAACGCGCTCGCCGCGTCGGAGCCCCCGGAGCAGGCCGCGGACGTCGTCAGGCTTCACGCGCGGACCAACTGGGGCAACATCGACGTCCTGCGCGCCAAGGTCTGAGGACCTCCCCGCCCCGCCGGTCCCCCTGTCGACCCCCAACTCGTCGCATCACTCCATCCATCACTCCATCCCTGCATCACTCCAGCTTCGCCCGGGAGGGCCACATGCCTGGACCTGTCATGTCCACATCCAATTTGGACGACGGCTGCGCACCGTCGGCCGCCATCTCCGCCGCCGGGTTGCGAAAGTCCTACGGCGACAAGACCGTCCTCGACGGAATCGATCTGCACATCCCGGCCGGGTCGGTGTTCGCGCTGCTCGGACCGAACGGCGCAGGCA
>NZ_JBEPBI010000524.1:0-2098 GCF_040299045.1 Streptomyces sp. NPDC001027 | reverse complement strand
TTTTTAATGCTCCGCCCACCACCTATATAAACAAACCTTGTTAAAAAATCTTTCCCACCCCGACGCTCTCCCTATCGGGCGTTAGGGGGGGTGCCGGGGGAGCGGCCGGCGATCTCGGCCGCTCCCGCGGCGTCGATCTCGACGTCGAGCAGGTCGGCCGAGCGGTGGATCACGCGTCGCAGCTCGCCCGGCTCGTAGAACTCCATGTGCGCGGTGAACCCGAAGCGGTCGCGCAGCGGGGGCGGCAGCAGACCCGCGCGCGTGGTGGCGCCGACGAGGGTGAAGGGAGGCAGTTCGAGGGGGATGGCCGTGGCGCCGGGGCCCTTGCCGACGATGACGTCGACGCGGAAGTCCTCCATGGCCATGTACAGCATCTCCTCGGCGGGCCGGGACATGCGGTGGATCTCGTCGAGGAAGAGGACCTCGCCCTCCTGGAGCGAGGAGAGGATCGCGGCGAGGTCGCCGGCGTGCTGGATGGCGGGGCCGGAGGTGATGCGGATCGGGGCGCCCATCTCGGCGGCGATGATCATCGAGAGGGTGGTCTTGCCGAGGCCTGGGGCTCCGGAGAGCAGCACGTGGTCGGCGGTCGCCCCGCGCGCGCGGGCGGCGCGCAGAACGAGGTCGAGCTGCTCGCGCACCTTCTCCTGACCGATGAACTCGCCGAGGTCCTTGGGACGCAGGGCGGCCTCGACGGCCTGGTCCTCCCGGTCGGCGACCGAGCCCACCAACCGCTCCTCGGCGGCGGTCTCCTCGGTCGTGTCGTCCCAGTTCACTGACGTTCTCCTAGCGGGCGCGGTTCAGGGTCTGCAGGGCGGCCCTCAGCAGCGGGCCGACCTGGGGCGCACCGCCGGCGGCCTCGGCCTGCGGGGTCACGGCGGCGACCGCCTCGTCGGCCTCGCGGGTGGCGTAGCCGAGGCCGATCAGGGCGGCGTGCAGCTGGTCGCGCCAGCCGCTGGTGACCGGTGCGCCGACCGCGGGGGCGCCGATCGGCTCGCCGAGCCGGTCCTTGAGCTCCAGCAGCAGTTTCTGCGCGCCCTTCTTGCCGATGCCGGGGACGGCGATCAGCGCCTTCTCGTCCCCGGTGGCCACCGCGCGGCGCAGGGCGTCCGGGGCGTGGACGGCCAGCATGGCCTGGGCGAGCCGGGGGCCGACGCCGCTGGCGGTCTGCAGCAGCTCGAAGACCTGGCGCTCGTCGTCGTCCACGAAGCCGTAGAGGGTCAGCGAGTCCTCCCGTACGACGAGGGAGGTGGCGAGCTTGGCCGGCTTTCCGAGCCGGAGCGTGGACAGCGTGTTCGGCGAGCACTGGACGGCCATGCCGACGCCGCCCACCTCGACCACCGCTGTGTCCGGGGCGAGTGCGGCGACGGTGCCGCTGACGAAGGCGATCATGCCGTACGGCCTTTCGGTGTCATCGGTGCGGTCGAGGGGCGTGCGGGCGCCTGGGCGGTGTGCCGGGCGACCGCCTGCTGGAGGCGGTTGTGCGCGGGGGCGCGCCAGATGTGGCAGATGGCGAGGGCGAGGGCGTCGGCGGCGTCGGCGGGCTTGGGGGGCGCGTCGAGGCGCAGCAGGCGGGTGACCATCGCGCCGACCTGGGCCTTGTCCGCGCGACCGCTGCCGGTGACGGCGGCCTTCACTTCGCTGGGGGTGTGCAGGGCGACGGGGATGCCCCGCCGGGCGGCGCACAGCATGGCGACGGCGCTGGCCTGCGCGGTGCCCATCACGGTGCGCACGTTGTGCTGGCTGAACACCCGTTCCACCGCGACGTATTCGGGTCGGTGTTCGTCCAGCCACGCTTCGATGCCCTGCTCGACGGCGACGAGGCGCTGCCCCAACTCGGCGTCGGCGGGCGTGCGGACGACACCGACGCCGAGCATCGTGAGCGGCCGCCCGGCCACTCCTTCGACCACCCCGACACCGCACCGCGTGAGACCGGGGTCCACCCCGAGTACGCGCACCGTGCCCCCTCCCTCTCGATCTCCCCCAGCTTCGCTGGGGGACCCCCGGTTTGTGCAGGCTATCCGCTGGCGCCGACAACGACGGCGGGCCGGTGGGGTGTGTGCCCCCGGCCCGCCCGCTCCGCGGAGGTCGCGCACGCCGA
>NZ_JBEPBI010000523.1:0-2105 GCF_040299045.1 Streptomyces sp. NPDC001027 | reverse complement strand
CGACGCAACGCCTCCACCATCTTGATCACACCGGCCACACCCGCAGCCGCCTGCGTATGACCCACATTCGACTTCACCGACCCCAACCACAACGGCCGACCCCCGACGCGTCCCCGCCCATACGTCGCCAGCAACGCCTGCGCCTCGATCGGATCGCCCAACCGCGTCCCGGTACCGTGCGCCTCCACCACGTCCACATCCGCAGCCGACACACCCGCCGACCCCAACGCCGCCCGAATCACCCGCTGCTGCGACGGACCGTTCGGCGCCGTCAACCCGTTCGACGCACCGTCCTGATTCACCGCCGAACCCCGCACCACCGCCAACACCCGATGACCCAGCCGACGCGCATCCGACAACCGCTCCACCAACAACACGCCCACCCCCTCACCCCACCCCGTGCCGTCCGCACCCTCACCGAACGCCCTGCACCGACCGTCCGCCGCCAACCCACCCTGACGACCGAACTCCACGAAGACATCGGGGGTGGACATCACGGTGACGCCGCCCGCCAGGGCCAGATCGCACTCCCCCGACCGCAGCGACTGCGCCGCCAGGTGCAGGGCGACCAGCGACGACGAGCACGCCGTGTCCACCGTCACCGCCGGACCCTCCAGACCCAGCACATACGACACCCGGCCCGATACGACGCTCGCGGCGTTGCCGGTGAGCAAGTGGCCCTCGACGCCCTCCGGCAGGTCGGCTCCCGAGACGGCCCCGTAGTTCTGGTTGCTGCATCCGACGAAGACGCCGGTACGACTGCCGCGCACGGAGGCCGGTTTGAGGCCCGCGCGCTCCAGCGCCTCCCAGGACGCCTCCAGAACGAGACGCTGCTGTGGGTCCATCGCAAGGGCCTCGCGGGGTGACACACCGAAGAAGCCCGCGTCGAAATCCGTTGCCGTGGCGACGAATCCGCCCTGTCCCGCGGCCGTCGAGGAGGCCCCGTCGGCGGGCTCCCAGCCGCGGTCCGCAGGGAACGGCGTGATGGCGTCGACGCCGGCCGCGACCAGGTCCCACAGCTGTTCCGGAGTGGTGACGTCACCGGGATAGCGGCACGCCATGCCGACGACGGCGATGGGTTCGCTCGCCGCCCGGCTGAGTGCGTCATTGCGCTGACGCAGTCGCTCGTTCTCGGTCAGGGAGGCGCGGAGCGCGGCGACGACGCGCTCTTCGGAGGTGGACATGCTCAAACTCCACTGGTTCGCGGCCCGTTCGCGGGCGGACGGGAAGACGTGGCGGCGGGGTGGTGCCTCAGGAGGCGGAGTCGCCCAGGGCCAGTTGAACGAGTGCTTCGACATCCATGGCGTCGATCGCGCCGGGCTCGGACTCGTCGTCGTTCTGCGACTGCTCGAATGCGCCCGTGGGTCGGGCAGGGCCGTACGCCGTGGGCCCGGATGACGGGACGGCCGCGTCGATGGGCCGCTCGCCAGGGGAGCTTTCCGCCAACGACAGCACAGCGGTCAGCAGGCCGCTCTCCTCCCAGCGTGAGAAGGGGATCGTCGCGAGTGCCTGGCGGAGCGACGCCTCGCCGCTTCGGCCTGGCGACAGCGTCGTTCCCGGCTCCGCGTCCCTTTGGTCCGGCCGGCCGAACAACTCGTCATGCAGGTGATCGGCTAGGTGGCGGGGGCTCGGATGGTCGAAGACCAGCGTCGACGGGAACCGCAGCCCGGTCTCGGCGTGGAGCTGATTGCGGAGTTCGACGGCGGTGAGGGAGTCGAACCCCATGTCGTTGAAGGGCCGGTCGAGATCCAGGGCCGAGCCTTCGGATCGGCCGAGCACCACCCCGGCCCGCGTGCGGACCAAGTCCCGCAACGCGCGCAGACGTTCCTTCTCAGGTCGGTGCGCCAGCCGGGCGGTCAGCACGGCTCGAACGTCCTCGGTCGTGTGCTCTTCGACGACGCCCTGGCCGGTGAGGCGGGGCAGGGTGGTGAGCAGGGGGCTGGGACGGCGGCTGGTGAACGCCGGAACGAAACGGTCCCACTCCACATCAGCCACCACCGCCGAACCCCGACCCCCCTCCAACACCGAACCCAACCCCACCAGAGCCCGCCCCGGATCCATCACCCGCAACCCACGACGACCCAACTCCACCGCACCCTCACCCG